>JANXUX010000392.1 GCA_025351965.1 Actinomycetes bacterium
CGTGGTCGTGGTCCGGCTGAAGAACTGATCAGCCGTGCGACTGTGGCCCAAGCATTGGCATCCCGAGACGTGGATCTGTTCGATCCGCGGCCACGCGACGCCTGCGGCAGCCGCGCTGCACCTCGGCCCCGAGGACGCCGCCCTCGGCGCGGTGCTGTCCGACGGTCGCCGGCTCGGACGCTGTCTGCGCTGCGACTCGTGGATCGAGCACCCCACTCCAACGGCGACGGACGCAACCTGGACGGACCTCCCGCCGATCGCCGAGATCCCCAAGCCGCGGCGTGGCAAACCGCTGCACGAAGCGATCCTGATGCGGTTGATCTCGATCAACAAGGGCGCCCACGCCGCCGTCTTCACATTGCTCGCCGTGGCGCTGCTGCTGCTGGAGACGAACATCGACCATGTCCACCGCTGGGCCGACAGTCTCGTCGCCAAGCTGTCCGGTCCGCTGAGCGACACCGGACAGCAGGCCAGCCGCAGCTTCCTCACCCGCCAGGCCCAGCGTCTGTTCGACCTCGAGCCCGGAACGGTCAAGCTGCTGCTCGCACTCGCGATCGCCTACGCGGTCATCGAGTGGACCGAGGCGTACGGCCTCTGGCGTGAGCGGCGTTGGGCCGAGTACCTCACCGTCATCGCCACCGCCGGGTTCCTGCCGCTCGAGATCCACGAGCTGATCGACAGCATCACCGCCGTGCGCGTCCTCGCCCTCGTGGTCAACATCGCACTCATCATCTGGCTGTTGATCAACAAGCACCTGTTCGGCGTGCGCGGCGGGCCGCGGACGATGCACGAGGGAGCCGAGGTGGACTGGGACCACGTGCTCGCAACACCGACCCCGGCACGCGGCCGAACGGTCGGGCGTGGCACGCCGGTTGCGGCCGAGCTGCAACACTCGGAGCATGTCTGACTTCAACACACAGGTGATCGAGGAGTTCCGTGCCAACGCCGGCAGAGTCGGTGGCAACTTCGAGGGTGCCCCGATGGTGATCATCACGACCACCGGCGCGAAGAGCGGCCAGCCGCGCACCCTCCCGCTCGTCTACCTCCCCGACAGCGACCGGGTCGTGATCTTCGCCTCCAAGGCCGGCGCGCCGACCAACCCCGACTGGTATCACAACATCGTCGCCAACCCGAACCTGACCGTCGAGGTCAGCTCCGAGACGTACGAGGCCGTCGCCGAGGAGATCACGGGCGAAGAACGCGACCGGCTCTTCGCCGCTCAGGTCGCCGCGATGCCCGGGTTCCAGACCTACGCCTACAACACCACCCGACTGATCCCGGTCGTCGCGCTGAACCGCGTCGGCTGACCGTGGGCATCGACCAGACCCGTCTCGAGGACGCGGTCGACCATGTCGAGATCACCCGGCTCGAGGCGGCGTACGCCGACATCGTCACCCGCCGTCGATTCGACGAATTCGTCGAGGTCATGCTCGCGGACGTGGTCGTCGACCTCGACCTACGTGACCGGCACCTGATCCACGACGGCCCGAAGGCGATCGGCGACTTCATCGCCGACGCGTTCGAAGAATTCGAGTTCTTCCAGTTCGTCGTCCTCGGTGTGCGCACCGCGCTGCGCGTCGACGGCGACGCCGACCGGGCCAACGCCCGGGTGTACATGAGCGAGCTGCGCCAGACCCACTCCGGGCACTGGTCGCAGGTGTACGGGATCTACCACGACCAACTGCGGCGCATCGACGACCGCTGGTGGATCGCAGCACGCACCTACCACTCACTCGCCCGCAACAACATGCCGGCCCAGCTGTTCGAGTTCCCGCACCACCTCGATCTCGAGACGTTCTAACCGAGCCCGATCAGCCCAGCCCGATCAGCCCAGCCCGATCAGCCCAGCCGATCAGCACGGTGCGTCGGGAGCCGTCCAGGTCACGATCGTCTCTTCGCCGATCACGCCGTTGGAGAACACAGGACGGATCCGGATCTGTCGCGTGTTGGCCGGCGGGATCGCCGTCGGGGTGTAGGTCGAGACGTCGGGCGCGGTCATCACCGAGAACTGGACCCAGCTGAGATCGAAGCTCTGGAAAGCGAAATCCCACCAAGCCAGGCCTTCGAGACCACCCGGCCACACCGGCCGGAGCTGGTAACCGGCGCCCGGCGTCGGGCACGAGACCGAGAAGCTGGGTGTGGAGAGATCGAGCACTGTCGTCGTCGTCGCCCCGACGGTGTCCGGAGTCGTGGTCGGTCCCGCCGTGGTCGAGGGCGGGTTCTTCTCCGCCTCGATCGCACTCTTCTCGGTCGTCTGGGAGACCTGCCAGACGATGCCGGCGGTCACCGTCACGCCGATGATCGCAGCGAGCGCGAATCCGAGTCGTCTGGGCCACCGCCGGGCGCGGGGCTCGCGCCCGGGACCGCCGGCGGTGTGCGGCGCGATGATCGGCGGGATGGTGCTGATCGCCGACGTCTGGGCCGCGGAGTCATCCGACGGCTCGAAGGCGGTCGGGAAGTCGTCATCGTGTTCGGCGCTGGCCATCCACCCCGCCGGTGATCCGGGGTTCGCAGTCACGGCGGAGTCGGCTCCGCCACGCGCCCCGTTGGCCAGTTCTGTCGCGATCTCGAGGATGCGCGCGACCTCGTTGACCGACATCGTCGCGTGTGTGGAGCGGACGATCGTGTGCAGCACCGAGACCCGGCAGACGATCACACTGCCGAGCGTCGTCACCGGCTGCGGCAGCACGGCGTCGACGAAGCACATCACGGGGACGACTTCCTGGCCGAGGATCTGGCTCAACCCCTCGGCTTCCCAGACGAGCGTCTCCAGCTTGTCGACGATCGGGAAGCGGCCGTGCCAGAGCATTTTCTTGCTGTAGACGAGGCGGCCCGAGTACTTCTTCGCATCGACGAGGTACAGACCGCCGTTACCGATGACGAGGTGATCGAGCCGTCGCCCTTCGTCCGGAATGACGAGATCGTGCAGCACCGTGTAGCCGGGCGGCAGCTCGGACAGCTTGCGCCGGACCGACGGTTCTCGCTCTGCGCCCGTCTCCCACACCGTGGCCTGCCGGGCGAGCTTGTCCGAGCGCGAGCGAAGCCTGTCGGCGCGTTGCTGCGCAGACGCACCACCAGCGCTCAGCTTCCATTTCTGCGGCATCGGATCGCCATCGTAGGCCGAGACCCGAGCGACGGGCGTGGCACCTCGTTCGCCGGGAAAAACAAACAAACGACCATTTGTCTCTTTGCGCGAGTCGTGGCAACATCATCTCCATGTTCGACTTCGATCCTTTCGACCCCGCGTACTTCAGCAATCCTTTTCCGTACTACGAGGAGATGCGGCGCGACCACCCCGTCTATCGACGCGAGATCGCCGACCATCGGGTCTGGCCGCACTACTGGATGCTCAGTCGCGCCGATGACGTCAACGCCGCGCTCGCCAACTGGCGAACGTTCTCGTCCGCACGCGGGACGCTCGTCGACACCGACACCAGCTTGATCCCGCCGAACATCTTCAACATGGACCCTCCACGCCACGACGAGCTGCGCAGCGTGCTCGCCCGAGTCCTCACGCCATCGCGGATTGCCGGTCTCGAACCGCACATCCGCCGATACAGCGAAGAACTCGTCGCGGAATTCCTCGAGCGTGGCGGCTTCGATGGCGCCACGGAGTTCGCGCACATGATCCCGACCGTCACGATGTGCGCGTTGATGGATCTACCGCTCGACGAACGCCAGCGCTTCCTCGACTGGAACCTCGTGACGATGGCCGGTGCCGACTTCACGAGCCCCGAGGCTCTCGCGGCGTATGGCGAGATGGGGCAGTACTGGACGGGTTTGGTCGCCCAGCGCCGTCAACATCCGGGCACTGACCTGATCTCCCAGATCATCCATGCCGAGGTCGACGGCGAGGCCTTGAGCGACGATGAAATCGGCGGATTCTGCTCGTTGCTCCACGACGCCGCGCAGAACACGACGATGAACATGATCACTCACGGAGTGATGGCGCTCGGTCGTCATGCCGAGCATCGTCGCCAGCTCGCGGCCGACCCAGCGTTGTGGAGCAAGGGTGTGGAGGAACTGCTTCGCTTCGTGTCGCCCGTCCAGGGTCTGACCCGCTCCACGACACGAGATGTGGAGCTGCACGGCCAGATCATCCCCGAAGGCGATCAGGTCCTGCTGCTCTACGGCGCCGCGAACCACGACGAGCACGCCTATCCGAATCCGGAGGTACTGGATTTCGACCGCCCCAACCTCAAGGCCCACTGGGCGTTCGGCCACGGCATCCATTACTGCCTCGGCAATGCCGTCGCTCGGCTCGAGATCAAGGTGTCCCTGCAGACGCTCACGGAACTGGCCGGGGACTGGTCCGTCGACGACGCTGCAGTGGAGTACAACCAGCTGGTCCCCACTCGCGGCGTCGCCCACGCGCCCATCACGTTCTGAGCGATGCCGAGTCGGCGGGCATATCAGCTGGCGACGTTCCCGGCATTCGGCTTGATCGACGCGCCGGCGTCGACGACAAGGGTGTGCCCGGTCACCCAACGCGCATCATTGCTGAGCAGATAGACGATCGCAGGAGTGGTCGATTCTTCGGCCTTCACCAACCCGCCGGAGAGGAGGTCGGCGCCGTCGAACTGCTTCCACATGTCGGACTTGAGCAGCCCGTTGGCCTCGGCGAAAGCATCCACCATGGGCGTGTCGACGGCGCCCGGGCAGACCATGTTCACGCGTATGCCGTACGACCCGAGTTCGTTGGCGAGGCCCTTGCCCAGACCGAGGATGCCGTGCTTGGCTGCGCCGTAGCAGGTCAGCCACGGGAACGTGGTCAACCCGGCGGTGGAAGACGTGAGCACGATTGCGCCGCCCGGGCCGCGTTTGATGATCTCGGGGATGACATATTTGCAGGCCAGGAACGAGGCCGTCAGGTTCACGGCGATGACGTCATTCCAGTGCTCCTCGGTGGTGTTCCAGGTCTCGGTCGTGAGGGGCATCGCGCCTTGCTGTGCCACGAGGTAGTCGATCCCACCGAAGGTCTCCACCGTCTTGGCTACCGCGTCCTGCACCGCCGCACCGTCGCGTAGGTCGAGCGCGACGGGGAGCACCTTGGCGCCCTCCTGCTCGACCAGTCGTACCGTCTCGGCCATGTCGTCGGCCGAAGCCATCCGGTAGGGCGGTCGAGTGTTCTGCCCGTTGGCAAGGTCCCACACCGCGATGTGTGCCCCTTCGGCGGCCAACGCACGCGCATGGCTGCGTCCCTGCCCGCGGGCACCTCCGGTGATCACGACCACCTTGTCGTCGAACTTTCCCATCGTCGAACCCCCTCGTGTCTTGGTTGTGTCGTCCGGTCGTGTCAACCGAGGTACGCCTGGATCACCGCAGCGTTGGACTGCACCTCGTCTGGCGTACCCTCGGCGAGTTTGTTGCCGAGATGCATCACCACAACGCGGTCGCTGTTCTCCATGACGAAGCGCACGTCGTGCTCGATCAGCAGTACCGAGCAGCCCGTGTCGGCGCGGAGCCGTTGGACGACCTCGGCGAGCAGCGCCGTGTCAGAGCGCCCCAGGCCCGACGTCGGCTCATCGAGCAGCAGCGCCTGCGGATCGTCGACGACCGCTCGTGCGAGCTCGACCATGCGCGCCGCGCCGATCGGCAAGGTGCCGGCCCGCCGATGGCGCTGCTCGGCCAATCCGCACTGCTCGAGCACAGTGGCGACCTTGGCCCGGCGTTGCTCACGCAGCGCCGAGCGACCGGGAGAGCCGATGAGGTCGTAGAGGAAGCCACCCTCGCCGCCGCGCCAGTCCTGGGCGGCGAGCACGTTCTCCTCGACGCTGATCGACCCGAACAGCTGCTGACGCTGGAAAGTGCGCCGCAGACCGTGTCGGGCCCGCCAGGCAGCACTCTTGTCCGAGATGTCGCGGTCGCCGTACTCGAGGCGACCCGACGTGACGGCGCGATGACCGCTGATGACGTCGAAGAGCGTGGTCTTGCCGGCGCCGTTGGGGCCGATCACCCCGCAGAACTCGCCGCGGTCGAGATGGAAGTCGACCTCGCGCACCGCATGCACACCGCCGTAGCGGACGGTCAGCCCTACACCCCGGATGAGTGGGGTGGAGGCAGGCGCCGCCGCAATGGTCCCGATGTCGGCGCGTCTCATGCTGATACTCCGAGCCAGGCTGGTTTGCTACGGTCGCCTCGCGAACAAACAGTTGTGGGCATGAAGAAGGACCGGTATCGGTGGACGAATTCAACGACCGAGTCGCAGTGATCACGGGAGGGGCGAGCGGCATCGGCCTTGCCTACGCTCGAATCCTTGGCAGCCTCGGCATGCACCTCGTGCTGGCCGACATCGAGGCCGACGCACTCGACCGGGCTCGCAACGAGATCGGGACCGCCGCTCGATCGGTGATCACCATTCCGACCGACGTGAGCGATGCCGACTCCGTGCAAGCGCTGGCTGACGCCGCGTTCGCCGCGCACCGCACCGTCCATGTCCTGTGCAACAACGCTGGTGTGAGCGTCACCCGTTCGCTGCTGACAGCGACCACTGCCGACTGGCGGTGGATGCTCGGTGTCAACGTCTGGGGTGTGATCCACGGCATCCAGAGCTTTGTTCCGGCGATGATCGAGCGCGGCGAGAGAGGACATGTCGTCAACACGTGCTCGGTGGCGAGCTTCACCGTGATGCCCGGCTACGGCATGTACTCGGCGACCAAGCACGCCACCGCAGCGATCTCCGAGGCGCTGCTCGGCGACCTTGCCGCAGTCGATGCGCCGATCGGCGTGACAGCCGTCTGCCCGTCGCTGGTGCGGACCAGGCTGTTCAGCGCCGACCGCAACCGACCCGACGATCTCCGGGAGGGCGCTCCGGAGCCGAGCGACGAACAGGACCGGGTCGATGCGATCACCGAGGGTATCCAGACCCCTGACGACGTTGCGGCGAGCATGGTCGCTGCGGTGCGAGCCGAACAGTTGTGGGTGTTCCCGAACCGGGACCGGCTCGACTTCGTACGCGAGCGAATGGCTCGTGTCACGGCCTGACCGACCGTCGACGGGTGCCGGAGTGCGCTGGTGCGACTCGTTCACGCTGGCCCTGCCTGGAGGTAGCTCGCGGCCAGAGCCTCGGTGTCCACGTCCGCCGCGGCGCCGCTCCACGTGACCCTCCCCAATTCGAGAAACGCGACCTGGTCGGCGATCGGCAGGACGTGGGTCGCCTTCTCCTCGACGACCAGTACGGCTGTTCCGTGGTCACGCATTTCAGCGAGCAGCGCCATCACCTGATCCACGATCCGAGGAGCCAGCCCGAGGCTGGGTTCGTCGGCGACCAGGATCTTCGGCGGATGCACGACCAACGGAGCCAACGCGAGCATCTGCTGCTCACCGCCCGAGAGACTTCCGGCCGTGAGCTTGCGCCGCTCGCCGAGCACCGGGAACCGCGCGTACACCACGTCACGGTCGCTCGCCTTGGCCAGGACCAGCGTCAGGTTCTCCTCCACGCTCAAGCCCGGGAAGATGCCGCGCGACTCCGGGGCGTAGGCCACACCGTGTCGAGCCCGACGGGAACCGAGCGCCGTGGTGACGTCCTGACCATCGATGGTGATCGTGCCTGAGCTGGCCGCCAGCCCGCCGGCGACGGTGAGGCACAGCGTCGACTTCCCAGCGCCGTTGGACCCGAGCAGCACGGTGATGGTTCCGGGAGCGACGCGGACGTCGATGCCGTGCAGCACCTCGACCGGGCCATAGCCGCCGATGATGCCGTGCAACTCGAGGACGGCCGAGGATTGGTCGGCGCCGACGATCACGCTCGGCTGTGCGTCCCCGGAGCCGCTCGACGATTCGTCGACACGTGCAGCCGTTGACGGTCGCTGGAGCGCACGATCCCGCCGGACGCGACGTGCGGCGCGGCGCTCGAAACCCTGGCGACTGAAGTTCGACAGCACCCCGTCGGGCGTCTTGGCGAGCTGTACGGCACCCAGTCCGAACAAGATGTCGGCGATGCGCGTCGAGTCGGTGACCCAGCCGATGATCTGCGGACTGATCGAGAACATGATGCCGGCGAGAACGGCTCCACTCGGCTTGCGGATGCCGAAGAGGACGACGATGGCCAACCACGCCAGACCCACACCGGCCGGGAACGACGCATTCGTCGCACTCCCGTTGTAGACGCCGATCATCACGCCGCCGAGACCGGCGATGCCGGCCGAGAAGGCGAAGATCCAAAGCTTGCCGCGGATCAGGGAGAGCCCGATCGCCGATGCGGCCGGCGGGGCGGTTCGGACCGCGGCGATCTCGCGCCCCGACGCCGAGCGCACCAGATTGCCGATGACGAGCACGACGAGGCCGACGATGATCATCAGCACCACTGCGAGGATGCGCGGCGAGTCGAGGTCGAGGGGGCCGAGCTTCGGCGGAGGCAGCTTCCAGCCGTAGTTGCTGTTCGCAAATGCCTTCCATGCGAAGAGCACCCGTTCACCGAGCAATGCCAGCGCGAGCGAGGACAGGGCGAGCGCGAGCCCGCCGAGACGCACCGACGGCAGGGCGACGATGAGGCCGGCGATCGCAGCGGCGATGACACCGACGATCGCTGCCGGCAGGAACGGCCACCCGTGGGACACGAGCACGCCCGTCATCAGCGAGGCCATCGTGACGAACGTTGCCTGAGCAAGGCTGACCATGCCGCCGATCCCGGTGACCACGACGAACGAGAGGAAGATCAGCGAATATGCCAGACCCTTGACGAGTAGGCCACGCCAGAACTCGTCGGCGATGACGAAGAGGTAGACACTGAAGGCTGCAACGGCAGATGCCCAGGGCAGGATCCGCCGGAGCCGACTGAGGTCGGCGTGGTAGTCCGGGATTGCGGCGACCTCGGCGACTTGACCCGCGATCCGCGTGCGTTCGCGACCGAGCACGAGCAGTCCGATCAACAACACGATGAACGGCACCGACGTCGAGAAACCGGTGATGCCCACCGCAAAGGTTGCGTAGCCGGCGAAGAGCGACTGGGCCAGACCGAGGACGATGCCGCCGACGAATGCGAACGGAATCGAGCGCAGCCGGCCGATGACGGCCGCCGTTGCGGACAGGAAGAGGATCAGGGTGTAGTTCGCCGGCGTCAGGCTGAACAGGGGCGCACCGACCACGCCTGCCAGTCCGGCGAGCATGAAGCTGAGCGCCCAGGAGAACGCCGAGGTGCGATTCGTGTCGATACCCCGTGCCTCGGCGAGATCGGGGCGCTCGACCGATGCGCGCATCTGCAGACCGATCCGGGTCCGGCGCACCACGATCCACAACACGAGTGCCGCCACCACCGCGGCGCCGAGGATGATCACCTGGTTCGAATCGATCCGTACGTTGCCGACCGGGTTCCAATTCTTCTTCGGTACAGGGCCGAGGCCAGGCGGTGAGAAGATGTTGTCCGGACCGGGGATCTTCCAGTGGAAGGTGTTGATCATCGTCTCGGTGACGAACAGCGTGAGCGCCGGGATCGCCACGAGCAGGCCCACCGTCGCGACGACCTTGGTCGACTGATCGGCGGTACGCAGCGAGCGGAAGATGATCCGGTCCATGAGCACCCCGAGCAGTGGAGCGAAGACGAGGATCGACACGATGGCTGCGGCCCACACCGGCCACGCCAGGCCGGTGTGGAGCTCGTAGAACAGGAACGCCGTCGAGAAGGCGATCGCTCCATGGGCGAAGTTGAACACGCCCGACGTCGCGTACGTGAGCACGAGGCCGGAGGCGAGCAACGAATAGATCGCCCCCGAGACCCCGCCGCTCACGACGAGCGCGATGAACTTGTCCAACGGGGCTGCTTACTTCGTCAGGATGTCGTAGCAGGTCATCGGCAGCACCGGCTTGTACTCGGTGCCGTCGACCTGGACGAGCGCCGCACACGGTGTCGGCTGATCATGATCCTGCGGGTACGAAACCGGGCCGATGCCGAACGGATCGCCGACGGGCTCGTAGGTCCAGCCACCGTTGATCACCTTGTCGAAGTTCTCCGGCGTCAGGTCGGGACCAACGGCCTGCAGCATCTGCACGAGGACGTCGGCGGACCAGTAACCGATCGAGGTGCCGAAACCAATGGTGGTGTCGGCGCCGATGGCTTGGAGGTCCGTCTTGATCTGCTCGATCGCCGGACCACCGAACTCCTGGGGCAGCCACTGGGTGTTCACGTAGGTCCCGTTGATCGCATCGGCCACCTGCGGCGCGCTTTCGAGCAGGCCGGGCACGTACGTGAGGTAGTTCATCGTCGCCCCCTCATAGCCCGCTGCGGTGAGCGAGCCGGTGAGCCCGACCGTGTTGTTGAACAGCGAGACCATCGCGACCGCGGTGGGCGGCTTGCCATCCGCGGATTCCATGATCTTCTGCACGAACGGGGTGAAGTCGGTTGCGTCGGTCGTCGGCATCGACGTGTCCTTGTAGACCACGGTCACGCCTGCCTTCTCGAAGCCGGCGGCGAGGATGTCCGCTCCGAGCTTGCCGCCCTCGGCGTCATAGCCCTGCACCGCAACTGTGTCGCCCTCACCCAGGCCGAGCGCCTGCACCAGTGTCCCGGCGAGGGAGGTGTTGATGATGTTGCCATCGGGCGGGGTGATGCAGCCGTTGAACCCGAAACCGAACGACGTGCCGCAGAAGCCGGGCATGAAGCCCCATCCGACGAACGGCACCTGGTTCTCCTCGAGGAAGTCCGACGAGGCGGGGAGCAGACCCTGACCGACGACCGGCGCCAGCGCGAACACGTCGTCCTGCTGGACGAGCTCCCGAGCGAGGTCGAGGTTCTTGGTCGAGTCCTCACCGTCGTCCTTGACGCCGACGTAGTTGATCATCCGACCGTTGATGCCGCCTTCGGCATTGACCCGCTCGAACCGGGCCTTGGCGCCGAGATCGGCACCCGTGTAGCCACCACCGGGTGACGTGAGTGCAGAGAGGCCACCGATGGTGATCTCGGTGTCCGTGACTCCACGGACCGTCCCGCTGCTCGTGCTACCCGTCGTTCCGCCAGTGGCCGCAGTCGCGTCCGTGGATTCGGCGGTCTGTGCTGTCGATGCGTCGGTGGCATCGACGGTCGTCGCGTCGCTTCCCGCACTGGTGCCGGCCGGCGCCGTGCTCACACTCGTGGCCGCACTCCCGCTCGACGAGTCGCTGTCACTACCGCACGACACGGCGAGCAACGCCAGCGTCGCGAGAGCGGCCGAACTGCGCAACATCTTGTTGCGACGGCTTCCAGATCTGATCATGTCATCCCCCTAGGTCACCCGAATGAATCCGAGACACACCGGTGGGCACGAGCCCCCGGCATCCGCTGAGTGTAAGCACGTCGTCAGTGAAAAAACAAATGATTGTTTGCTGCTGCCATCGTTTCGATTCAGGTGATCGGACAGCTGCCACCGTCGGCCATGAGCGTGTTGCCGGTGAGGTAACGGGCGTCGTCGGAGAGGAGGAACCGCACGATGGGCCCGACGTCGGTCTCAGGATCACCCATTCGTCCGAGTGGGTTACGACCCAGCACGCGAGCCGCCATCTCCGGGTCCATATCGAACGCGCGGTCCATCGCCGGTGTCCCGGCAAGCGGCGCGACACAGTTGATGCGGATGCCGTCGGGGCCCCACTCCCTGGCGAGGCTGCGCACGATCCCGCGCTGAGCGGCCTTGATCGCTGCGTACACGCTGAGTTTGGCTTTGCCCTCGAACCCGGCCTCGGACGTCAGTACGACCAGCGAACCTGCTGACGTGCGCAGGTGGGGGTACACCGCACCGGCGAGCAGATGGAGACCTCGCAACGACACAGCGACGTGATCCTGGAGATCGGCGATCGGCACGTCCGTGAACACCACCGGCTTCGGCGACAGGCCGCTCGTCGCGTTGAGGACGACGCCGTCGAGTCGCGCAGAAGTCGCGACAAGCGTCGCGACGGCACGCTCGACGTCCGCTGCAACAGCTGCGTCGCATTCGACGAAATGGCCGGTACCGCCGCGTTCGGTGACCTCGGCAGCGACCCGTGCGCCCTCGAGGGCGCGTCGGGCTGCGATCCACACGGTCCAGCCAGCGGCCCCACAGGACTGGGCGATCCCTCGTCCCACGCCGCCGCTGGCGCCGGTGATCAGGACCACCTTGCTGTCGCTCACCGCCAACTCCGTCCGCAATCGGCGTGCACCACGGCGCCCGTGACGCCCGTCGTGCCGGATCCGATCAACATCGCGACGGCGTCGGCGACCTCGGCATCGATGCGCCCGGGAAATGTCGACAGCGGGGGCGGTGGGGCGATCGGTCGATCCGGCGCCAGACGGGCCGGTGTCGTGACTGCGTTCACCCGCACCCCTCGCGGCCCCTCGGACCTGGCGAGCGAGCGCACCAATGCTTCCACCGCGTCGGCGCATCCGCTCTCCGGCGCCCAGCCGGCACTGTCGAGCGGCGACGGCCGCTCGACGAGTGCGACGATCGCGCCACCGTCGGCACATCGCGCCGCCGCAGCTCCGAGCGCTGCGTACCAGGCCGCGAACGGCCATTCCAATCGGCGCGCGAACTCGGCGGCCGACGTGCACACGAGTGTTGCGCTTCGGTGCGAGTCCGGCCACACAGCAACGATCACCACCGGTACCGGTTCTCCGCCGGCGATACCGGCGCGCCAGCGGTCGAAGTCCGCAGCATGGGACCACGCGGCGACGACGCCGTCGCCGTCGCCGACGGCAACGGGACAGTCGGGGACGACGGCGAGGTCGGCGTTCAGCGCTCCCGCGAGGGCGACGAGTTCGTCGAGCCTCGAGGCGATCATCAACGGGGCGCTCACGGAAGTGTGTATCCGCCGTCGATGGGCATCGCCACACCGACCACGAACGACGCTGCCGGCGAAGCCAGCCAAAGCACGGCCTCGGCGATCTCATCGGCTTCGGCGATGCGGCCGATCGGGTGGAGTGCGGCCACCTGGGCCTCGGCTTCGGCACTGCCGTCCATCCATTCGTCGACCATCCTGGAGCGCGCCGTCCCAGGACAGATCGCGTTGATCCGGATGCCCTGCGTGATGTACTCGAGGGCAGCACTCTTGGTCAGCCCGATCACGCCGTGCTTGGCAGCGACGTAGTTGGCCATGCCCGGGAATCCGATCAGACCCGCCCCCGACGACGTGTTGATGATCGAGCCGCCACCGCGCGCGAGCAGTGCCGGCACTTCATGCTTGATGCCGTAGAAGACACCCGACAGCATCACTGCGATGCCCCGCTCCCACGTCTCATCGGGCATGTCGGCGATGTTCGCCCCGGCGCCGACGATGCCGGCGTTGTTGTGCGCGATGTCGAGCCCGCCATAGGTGTTCACCGCCGCAGCCACCATTGCCTTCACCGATGCCGAGTCAGCGACATCAGTACGGATCGCCGTGGCCTTGCCGCCGTTGCCGACGATCTGCTCGACCGTCTCTTGCGCACCTGCCAGATCGATGTCCGCGACCACGACGCTCGCACCGAACGCAGCAAACTTGCGCGCGGTTGCCCGCCCGATCCCGCCCGCAGCACCCGTGATGGCCACCACCTTGCCGTCGAAGTCGTACTCAGGCATGTCGACATCCCCTTTGCATTGTCACTGATCACGCTGAAAACTAACGGTTGTTAGTCTGCGGAGCAAGCTGCACGCGCGCTTCGTTCCGATCTCTCCCCCGTGACGGGCAACGGTTAGAACGTCTCGATGAGGTTCTCGTTCTCGCTTCCAGTGTTGCGTGACGCATCGTCGCGTGATCCGTTTCACCAGACCTACGAGTTGGCCTCGATCGCCGAAGCCGCTGGATTCGACACTGCGACGATCGGTCACCATCACTTCATGCCGGGCAACCAGAGTGATCCGCTCACCTTCATGGCGACGGTCGCCGCGCGCACCGATGTGCTCCGGGTCGGTACCGGCATCTTCCAGCTGCCGGCGCACAACCCGATCCGGGTTGCAGAACAGGTCGCCACGATCGACCAGATCTCGGGTGGCCGCGTGTCGCTCGGGGTCGGTATGGGCTGGTGGCCGGTCGAGTACCAGGTGCACGGCTCGGTGTTCACCCAGCGCGGAGCCCGGATGGAAGAGGCGCTGCAGATCCTGCGGCTGGTCTGGGAGCGGGAGCACGTGACCTGGCATGGCCAGTTCCACCAGTTCGAGGATCTCACCGTCTATCCCCGACCGGTGCAGTCGCCGCACCCGCCGATCTGGGTCGCAGGCGTGGCCGATGCTGCCGTCGACCGTGCTGCCCGGCTCGGGGACGCGTGGCTCTGGGGCCCCGTGCAGTCACTGTCCACGGGTCAGCGTTGCCTCGATCGGTACCGGGCCTCGGCCGCCGTGGCGGGCCGACCCGCCGCCTGGATCCTGCGCCGCTATGCCTGGCTCGGCACCGACCGACGACACGTCGAGCGCGACGTCTTGCCGGCATACGTGGACGGCCTCATGCAGCACTGGCGCGAAAGCGCGGAGGACGCCGAAGAACTGGCACTGTTCGCACGCATCGATTCGGGCGAGAACGTGAGTGCCACCGAGATCGCCGCCGACAGATTGCTCTGGGGCGCTCCCGACGACGTCATCGAACAGATCCGCCGCTACGAGGTGGCGACCGGCTGCGACCACATCCATGCCGCGTTCGGTGCCGGGCTACCCGGAAATGCCGGCGAGCGATCGACGATGGGTGAGTTCGAAGAGGTCGCCGAGATGCTGCGGCTCTTCGGTCGCGAGGTGATCCCGGCGTTCAGGACTTCGGCGAGCGGCTGACGCGGCTGGAGGCCGGGGCGACTGTCAGGGTCTCCGCCGCGAGGAGGCCGCCCATGAACATGTCCTCCAGCTGCTGGACAGGGTTGACCTTCTTGTTCGCCGGCTGGTCCCGGTAGCGCACCGGATCGAGCATCGCGTGGATCGCGCCGGTCGCGATCCGACTGACCAGTTCCGGGCTCATCGTCGACTTCAATGTGCCATCGGCGATGCCATCCTTGATCACCTTTCGCCAAGTGATCAGTGTGCGGACGCTGATCTCGCGCACCTCCGCGAGCTCGTCCAGCGTCGACAGCTCTTTCCAGTCGTAGTGCAGGATCGTGAGCTCGTCGGGATAGGCCTCGCAGACCCGGTACGTGGCGCGCAGCAGCAATCGGAAGCGATCCGCACCAGTACCGGCATGGGAGCTGGCGTCTTGCTGGGCATTGATCAGATCACGATAGAAGACCGCGACGATCTCCTCGATCAACTGCGCCTTGGACTTGTTG
>JANXUX010000009.1 GCA_025351965.1 Actinomycetes bacterium
CCGACCTCGCCGGCTACTACACCAGCGGCTGAACGACCGAATCCGCGATCGGGACCCGATCTCGCCCATCCGGAGAAGACGGGCCGCTGCGGTCCCGCGATCGTGGGAGGTACCGCGGAACCCAGAACTGCCGTGATTCGCGACCCCGTAGAGCACTCGCGGCGAGCAAATGACAATGACGCAGAACCGGCGGTACGGGGCAGTGCATATCTGGGTGTCTCGACGTCACGGCCGGGCACGGTTGGTGTGCCCGTCGCTGCCGGGGAGCAGGAGTCGAGACCACGTGTCGGCCAGCCAGCGTTCGTAGGCGTCGGGGGTCCAGCTACGTTCCTGAGTGAGGAGGAGGTACAGCTCCCCGCTCGCTGTCGCCCAGATGACATCGGCCGCCTCGTTGACCGACAGACCGGCGCGGAGTGTGCCGTCCGGGCCGAGGTCACAAACGAGGTCGCGCATGTTCTGAGCGCGCCGATCGCTGATCTCGCGCCACACCTGCTGTGCTTCGTCATTGGTGGCGGCCGCATCGCGTAAAGCGAGCAGCAAGGGTGCCATCCGGTCGTGGATGTCACGTACGGCGACGGCGTAGATGGCGAGCTTTCGCGCAGGGTCGGGCTCTGCGCCCATCGCTTGGACGTAGCTGCGCTGAGTCGGCGCGACTGCTCGATCGGTGCCTGAGATGGCTCGTTCGATGAGCTCGCGCAGCAGCTCGGGCTTGCGGCCGACGAGCTCGTAGATGGTGTCGAGGTGGACGTCCGCGGTGTGGGCGATGTCGGCGATGGTCGCCGCCCGATAGCCGCGGGTAGTGATCAACTCTCGGGCAACCTCGAGGATTCGCGACCTGGTCGCCTCAGAGCGTGCTTGGCGCGCGGCGTTGTCGTAGGACCGCTTGACAGGGGGAGTCACCCCAGCGATACCACTTCCATCCGAGTATCATTCGGAATAATATTGGAGGACTTGATGTACGCATTCACGCAGGACGTGCCCATCGATGCAGAGTTCTACGGGCGGATCACCGACGGCCTCGGCGACGCCACGCCGCGCGGACTGCTCGTGCACCTCGCGATCGAGCGGCCAGAGGGCGGGCTGCGCTACATCGATATCTGGGAGACCGAGGAGGACTGCGATCTCTTCGGTGAGCAGCGGCTGCACCCGGTCGTGCACGTGTGGGGCACACCGGTCGGCTCCGTCAACGCTCGGTGAGCCACGAGCGGTCGCGAGCTGGCGGTCGAAGATCGTGGTCGGCGGCCGTAGATCATGGTCGTGCGCGGGTCGGCGTGGCGATAAGACTCGCGCCATGACCGTCGAGAGTCGATGACCCCGACGGGAGGAATCGCTTCCAAGGCCAGTTCGAGACCGAACACCACGGGCCCGTCTGGACGCGTCCCACAAGCGCTTCGGCGTCGGCCCGGCCGATCACATCTGCAGCTCGTCCGCTGGCGAGCGCCCTACGGCGCGAAGGTCCAGACGTCGTTGGTGTCGGAGTTGGCTTCCCAGATGGTGCCGTCGACGACGAGCACGCTCGATGGGCTTCCACCGGCGGGGTGTTCCTTCGTGGCGCCGGTTTTCGAGTCCACTTGCGACAGGGTGCCGGGGACGGAGCCGGAGTTGGCGACCCAGATCGATGTGCCGTCGGAGGCCAGTTCGCCGGGCTTGATGCCAACGGGGAAGTCGGTCTTGGATCCAGTCGCCGGGTCGATCCTGGACACGCTGTCGCCGGCGTAGTTGGCGACCCAGATGTTCGTGCCGTCGAACACCACATCGGCGGGGCTCTCGCCGGTGGGGAAGTCGGTGTGCTCTCCCGTGGTTGGATCCAGCCGCGAGATGGTGTTGTCTGCGTCGTTGGCCACCCACACGTTGCCGCGCACGAATGCGATGCCGTCCGGTCCGGAGCCCACGGCGAAACTCTTGGAGGTCCCGTCGGCCGGGTTCACCTTCGTCACCGTGTTCGCGCGGGTGTTGGCGACCCAGATGTCAGTTCCGTCGAACTCCACCGCATAGGCGCCGTCGCCGGCGGGGTAGGTCGTCGTGGTGCCATCATTCGGATCCATCTTCGACACGGTGCCGTCAGCCTGGTTCGTGAACCACAGGGACGTGCCGTCGAACGTGATGCCCAGCGGGAACCCACCGGTCGGGTACGTGGTGAGCGCGCCGCTGGCCGCATCGATCTTCGACACCGTCTCGGCGAGGGAGTTCAGTACCCACACGTTGTGGCCGTCGTACGCCAAGCCAACGGGTACGGAGTGATCGCCAACCGAGTAGATCGTCGCGCCATCTCGGACAGCGGTGGACGGTGGCGCGCCCGCCGCGCTTGCACTGGATGTGCTGGGCGTGGCGGCGTCGGAACTGCATGCGGCAACGACGAGCCCCAACGCCATGACAACACTGGTAACCCGGACACGATCACGACCACAACCAGGGATGGAACGACGCATCGCGCGATTCTTACGCAGTGATGACTCGCATTCGCGGCTCGCTCGCCGTCTCGGTCATTCGCCCAAACTCGACGTAGGGAGCGGAAGGTGCTCGTCGAGGAGCACCAGATACGGATCCGGGTTCCCGGTGGAGGGCAGTGCCCTGACCTCAGCGGCCGTCCGTCGGCTGTTCAGGACTCGATGCGCCTCCCAGGCCGAGACGTGCAAGGTCCAGTCCGGCTCGCCGTCGCCGGTCGCGAACCTGCCCAGCTCGGTCTCGATCACGACAGGCCCGAGACCAGCCGAGGCGATGTGGGCGCCGAAGGTGGCGACACACGACCCCAACTGCTCGGCGAGTTCCGGTGCGGCGCGGTGCCCGTCGAATCCCAATGCTCCGTGGAAGTCACTCTCGTGGATGAACAGGTCGACGGTCAACAGGCCCGCTTGATCGACGAGTGCTCGGAGGGCGTCGTCGTTGCTCTGCCACCACGAGACGGTCTCGTCGAGCGACTTCGAGCGATGACGTTGGATCAGACCTTCGATCCAAGGGTTGGGATCGGGGCCATCGGGGATGTCGCCGGCGAGGATCGCGTGCGGCATCGACGCCACATGCACGACCAGGTCGTGAATGGTCC
>JANXUX010000028.1 GCA_025351965.1 Actinomycetes bacterium
TCGATGGGCTCCGGGTACGGCTCCGCGTCGTAGGTGACCAGATCAGGTTCGCCGGGCGTGGTCGGCATCGGGATGACTGCGATGCCGGTCCACGGACCCTGCGGTGCCGGCGCGGACATCACGAAGGTCGCCGGTCCGACGAACTCGTCCTCCTTCGCCACGCCGAGGTAGTGGCCCTTCCACGGGATCACCGACATCCGGAAGTCTGCATAGCCGCGTTGGATGAGCGAAACCGCCGTCCCGGGATCCGGGTTCCAGCCCCGACCGTCCCAGTATTCGGGCGCCTGCTCGAGCTTGCCGCGCGGGACGCGAGCAACGTACGTCTGGTCGGACCCACCCGGAATGTGCGGTGTGTTGTACTCAGCGCCGGCCCCGAACAGGTAGCTCCAATCGGTGTCGGACACCACCGAGAAGCCGTAGACCGGACGCACACCGGGGTTTGCCGCGGGCTGCAGATCGACGAGCTGCATGTCAGCCCACGAGTACGTGGCCAGCCATGTGGTGACGGGACGGGCACAGACCCCCCACTGCGGGTCGGTGCACTCCATCTCTGCGATGAAGACCTTGAGCAGCGGCCCGTCGACCTCACCGCCGAGGGGCCAGAAGAAGCGGTGGAAGTGGTCCGGGTCGGGATGGGCGAGGAAGTCCCACGGGACCCCGGCCCGATCACCGACACGCGTGTCCAGGGAACCGTCCAGCCCGCGGACGAACACGATGTTGCGAACGAGGTCGAACTGATCGACCGGAGGCTGGCCGTCGACAGGGACGAACGAATCATTGAGCCACCACACCTGTCGGCCGTCGGGCAGCGGGTAGATCCGCGGGATGTCGCCACCCAACCACGCCCCGACCGGAACCGCAAACGGGTTGTCCACGAGCGGTGCCGGACGCACCCACGAGGCTCGGACATCGTTGGACGCTGCATCCGGCGGGGTGGTCCCAGGCACTCGATCCGTCGACTCGCCGGCGACAGCCGAGACAAGAGGCAGATCTGCGGGGGTACCGAGCACGGATGCGTTCGCGACCGGAACAGCGATCAGCGGCTGCGACTGCGACTGCGACTGCGACTGCGGCTGCGGCTGCGGCTGCGGCACCGACGATGGTGCGACCGCAGGGGCCGCCGCTCCGGAAACGAACGGGGCCAGGCCGATCAGCACGCCGAGCCACCACCACTTGCGATGCACGCGCCATGTCCTCCATCCAGGTTCGGCCCGCCGGCCCGCCATGTCTGCATGCAATCACACCACGACGACCTGAGCAGGTCACCGGCCGTCATTTGCCTGCGTCGGAGAGATGTCAGGCGGGTCAGCGAGTCAGACAGTGCCGATGACGGGCTGGGCGATGCGCATGTTCTGGGCATAGCCGACCTCTGTCGGGAGGAACCCGTTACGGTCCGGCCAGAGCAGCTGCACCATCTCGAACGGCTTGCGGTACCAGGCTGCCGCAGTTGTGAAGAACGGCGACCAGATCTCGAGGTCGATCGGCGCGAAGACGCAGCGGAGGTCGTTGTCGAGCAAGCCGACGAGCTCCACACCCATCGGGATCTCGGTGCCGCCCTGGAGCATGTCGACGACGAGGCCGAGCAGGCCGTGCACGGCGATCGGCTTCAGCCCGAACACAGCGACGTCGGCGAAGCCGGTCAGCTCCGGCAGGCCGATGGAGTACGCGTATGCGGGCACCGGCGGGTCGCTGTCGGCGATGGGCGGCACGGGCTCGAGCGCCCAGCCGCTGGTCTCGATCATCCACTCGATCTTGTCGGCGTGGGGAATGTGGAAGTCGGGCAGATCACCACTCATCGAAGCATCCTGTCGTGCCCGACAGCTCAGATCAACGTCGCGCTGTCCAGGTCGATGGCGTGCTGCAGGTGCCGGGTCGCCATCGCCGCGAACATGCCCACGCTGCGCTCGGTGCCGCCGACGATCTGCGAGGCGACCACGGCCATCACGACTCCGCCGAACGCCTCGCGCCGGTACTCGGTCCAGGCCCAGTCGTCGTCGATCTCAACGCCGTAGTCCGCCCGCAGCGCGGCGCAGTACTCACCGATGAGTCCACGTTCGATACGGCGACGGTCCTGCGGCAGCGGGCCGGCGCCGAGAAAGTACGACACGTCGGCGAGTCCCGGACCGTGGCCGGGTGACTGCCAGTCGACGACGGTGATCGGGTCCCCGCCGGCGTCGGTCGCGAACATCAGGTTGTCGAGGCGGTAGTCCCCGTGGGTGACGGTGAACGGCGCGCTGCGGGAGTCGGCCCATGTGCCGAGCAGCGGGCCGAACCGGTCCAGCTCGGCGCGCTGGTCGTCGGACAGCAGATGCCCGTAGGTCGCAAGGAAACCGGGGAGCACCATCGACCAGATCCCGACCAGCATGGCCGTGGAATCGGGGTCCGTGCTGCGCGCCAGCCAGTCGATGTCATCCAGCGTGGGGTCACCCCATCGAGGTCCGTGCAGTCTGGCCAGTTCGAGCACTGCAGTCCGCGCCATCTCGACCGAACACCCGGTGATCTGGTCGCCCTGCTCGGCGGGCGCGAGATCCTCGAGGACGATCACGAAATCGCCTGTCGCTTCGGTCCAATCGCTGTGGTGGCAGCGCGGCACGCGCATGTCGACGGTCGACGCGATCTGGTCGTAGAACTTCGTCTCGCGCTCGTAGTTGCGTAACGCGATGCCGGTCGCTCGGCTGGTCGGATCGGGGGACGGCAGCTTGACGACGATGCTCGCGGGCACGTCACGATGGCCGGATTCGAGCGTGACGCGTAGGTTCATCCCGACCAACCCGTCCCCGATCCGCTGCTGCGCGACCACGTCCACCGTGGCACCGAAGACTGTCGACAGCCACTCCCCCGTCACGTCCTCTGGCCCCATGCGCGGGCACGGTAGTCGGCGCGATGGTGTCAGTCGCTGTCCGAGCGGTACCGTCAAACCTGCATGTATCGCTTCCTTCTCCGTCCGAAGTGGATCCTGTTCCACATCGTCGTGGTGGCATCGGCGATCGGCATGCTCGGCCTGGCCCAATGGCAATGGGAACGGCACAACGAGCGCAATGCGTTCGTGGCCAAGGTCACCGCACGCGAGTTGGCCGAGCCCGTCGAGCTCGTTCCCCTGCTGGCCAACACCGCAGCGGGTGCGATCGAGTACTCCCGGGTCACGGCGAGCGGCACGTACATCGCCGACGAGCAGTTCACCGAGATTCTCCAGGTCCGTGACGGGGTCAACGGGGTGAACGTCCTGACACCGTTCCAGATCGACGGTGGGCCGATCGTCGTCGTCAACCGTGGATTCATCGCCGAGGGCCAGGCGGTCCCCGACCCACCTGCCGGCACGCTCAGGGTCGGCGGGATGGCACGCACCACCGAGGTGCGCCAGACCGGCCAGCTGACCGACGACAACGACGGCGCCCAGTCGAACGAACTGCGCCGGGTCGACCTCGATCTGATCTCCAAGCGGCTCGCTGTCCCGCTGGCGCCGGTCTACCTCGACTTCATCGCGTCGGACCCTCCGTCGCCGCAACCGCCGGCTCCCCCCCTGGCGCCCGACCTCAGCGGCGGACCGCCGCACGTGTCCTACACGATCCAGTGGATCACCTTCTCGATGGCCGTGCTGGCCGGCTGGGTCTTCGCCGTCCGCCGCTCGGTGCGCACCCGCCGGCGTGAGGCGAACACGACCGTCGCTGTCGCTGCGACCCAGCCCGGGGACGATGTGGTCATCCCGCCGGACGTCGACGCGCTGATCAGTGCGGAGCGTCCAAGGCCGCCATCCGCTTGAACTGTTCGATCACATCGGGCCGTTGGTGCTGCGGGTCGAGGGTGCGATAGACCGTGTCGACGTTGACGCTGATCCGGCCTCGCTCACCCCACTCGCCGAAGCCGTTCAGGGCGATGTCCCGGGCCGCGTCCCACGCATCCATCCCGGCGTGGAAGCGTGCCGTGGCCTCGGTGTCGATGTAGGCGAGGTAGTCGCGCACCTGGACGATGCCGCCCTTGTCGGTGAGCGGTCCGTGGCCGGGGACGACGGTCTCGATGTCCATCCCGAGCATGAGATCGCACGCCGCCACCCAGTTGCTCAACGGGCCTGCCCACACGATGGGCGTGCCACCGATGAAGAGGATGTCACCGGTGTACACGGTCTTGGCGTCGCCGACGTAGGCGATGATGTCGCCTGCGGTGTGCGCCGGTCCGACCTCGATCAGCTCGATCACTCGACCGCCGACCTCGATGTCGAGCCGGTCGGCGAAGGTACGAGTGGGCAGCGTGGGCTCGATTCCGTCGAAGTCGAACTCGCCGAAAAAACCGCGGAACAGGTCGCCGAGCTCGCCCGGGGCGGCGTTGAGCGCCGCCAACGTCGACGGTGGAACCTCGAGCATCTCGTGCGCGGCCTTCTCGCTGGCGATGATCTCGCATTCGGCCACGAGCTGATTGCCATAGCAGTGGTCGCCGTTGGCATGGGTGTTGACGACCGTTGCGATGGGCGCGTGGTCGACGGCGTCGCGCATCGAATCGAGCATGTCTGCGGTCAGCTTGAGGTCGAACAGGGTGTCGATCAACAGCGACGTGCCGTCGCCCACGACGAGACCCGCGTTGCTCCAACCCCAACCTCCGCCAGGCTGGAGGTAGGCGAAACATCCATCGCCCAGCTCGTGCAGACCCTTGGTGTATCCGTGCGGTTCACTGCTCATCCAACAGGTGTAGCACTCCGCGTGCGGGTTGGTGAACGCATGCAAAGCCCTTCATTCGGTGCGGACCTATGCTGCGGCGATGCGCCAGTTGAGTGGGATAGACGTGAGCTTTCTGAACATGGAGACCACGAGCGTCTTCGGTCATGTGTCGTCGCTCAACATCTACGACCCGACCGATGCGCCGGGCGGAGCGGGCCTCGAGGCGACCAAGCAGATCATCCTCGAACGCATCGATCAGCTCGCCCCGTTTCGTCGGCGACTCGTCGAGGTGCCGTTCGGGTTGGATCTGCCGTACTGGATCGAGGACCCGGCCTTCGACATCGACTTCCATGTCCGCCATCATGCGGTTCCTGCACCAGGCACACCCGAGCAGCTCGCCGAAGTCATCAGCCGCATCGTCGCCCGTCCCCTCGACCGCAGCCGCCCGCTGTGGGAGCTGTACGTGATCGAGGGCGTGGCCGGCGGAACTCGGATCGCGCAGCTGACCAAGGTGCACCACGCCGCGATCGACGGTGCAGCCGGTGCGTCGATGCTCGCCGCGATGCTCGACCCCAGCCCGCTACACCGGCCGACCGGCACGATTGCGCCGTGGGTGCCCGACGCCGTTCCCACCGATGACCAGATGCTGCGGATCACTGCGCTCGAGTACCTGCGCCGGCCGGAGAAGATGATCCGGCTCTCGGTGCGCAGCGTGCGCGAGTTGGCGGCCTCGACCCAGAACGGTGGGCTCCGCGCGCTCGCCGATGTGATTGCCCAGCCGATGCCCGGGCCCCTCGGACGGATCATGCGCGAACGGCTGCGCGGCGCAAACCACGAGGTCGACCATCCGCCCGCGCTCCCCCCGACACCTGCCCCTCGAACCCCGTGGAACCGACCGATCACCTCGCATCGTCGGTTCACGTGTTCGACGATCCCGCTCGAGCACGCCAAGCGCGTCCGCCGTCAGTTCGGGTGCACGTTCAACGACGTCGTCATGGCGTTGTGCTCGGGCACGCTGCGCCGATACCTACTGCTCCACGACTGTCTGCCCGACGAGTCATTGATCGCGATGGTGCCGATCAGCGTGCGCAGCGGGGCCGAGGACGACAGCTACCAGAACCGGATCTCAGCGCTGCTCGCCGACCTCGCGACCAACGAGGCCGATCCCGTGAAGCGGCTCGGCCGGGTCTGCGCTTCGATGACGGCGGCGAAGGACAACTTCGCCGCGATCCCCGCCGAGACCCTGCAGGACTTCACCCAGTTCGCCCCGCCGGCGGTCGCGGCTCGGGCGATGCGGATGTACAGCCGGCTGCGCATTGCCGACCGGATGAACCCGCCCTTCAACCTGATCATCTCCAACGTACCCGGCCCGAGCTACCCGCTGTACAGCGCCGGGGCCAAGCTCGAGCACTTCTACCCGGTGTCCGCCCTCGCCGACGGACAGGGCCTGAACATGACCGTGCAGAGCTACAACGGCAACCTCGACTTCGGCTTCATCGCGTGCCGCGACCTCGTCCCCGACCTCGCCGTGATGACCACGCTGCTCGCCGAGAGCATGGACGAGTTGCTGGCGCTCTGTGACCCTGTCGAGCCGGCAGCCGCCAACGTCACGGCCAAGGCCAAGGTCACCGCCGCGCGGAAGCGTCGCTCCGCCAAGCCGCGCCCATGATCGCGGCGATCCGCTCGGCAACCATCACGGTCGGCAGGTGCGGATTGCCCGTCGGGATGTCGGGGAAGATGCCGGCGTCGCACACCCGCAGACCGGTGTAGCCGTGGACCCGGCCCTGGGTGTCGACGACGGATGTCGGGTCGTCGGCTGCGCCCATCCGACACGTCGATGACGCGTGCACGTAGTTGCCGACGCTCGTCGCCAACCACGCATCGAACGACGCGTCGTCGACGAGCGCACCGGCCGGCGTGCCCCGGTCGTCGATGAACACCGCATCGGCGATCCGCCGGAACGGCTCCGTCGCGGCGACGACCGCGACATGGCGGGCGGCCTCGCGGAGGCGCAGACGGTCGCGTTCATCGCTCAGCGTCTCGAACCGGATCACCGTTCGATCACCGTCGAGGTGCAGCGAACCGGATGATTCGACGGCCATCAACCCGGCCACGAGCGAGCCGTACCCGCTGACCCCGACGTGGTTGAGCGGCAGCAGTTGGAGATCTCCGTGTCCGCCGACCGACGACCAGCGCAGCAGCGTCGATGCGGCGAGACCGGTGGTGTCGGCGGGCTCACGCAGGCGCAGGGTGAACGATGCCGACGGATGGTCCTTCAGGCCGGCACCGATGCCGCTGCGCGCAACGCCGCTGCGCAGGAGCAGCTCCGGCGAGTGGATCGCACCGGCACTGAGCACGACCTCGGCACCCTCGACGATCTCGCCGTCGGCGAACTGCACGCCGACCGCGCGCGTGCCGTCGAGCACGATCCGCGCGGCATGACTGTCCGTGCGGACGACCAGGTTCGGGCGGCTGCGCGCCGGTTCGAGATACGCGTCCGACGCGCTGATCCGGCGTCGGCCGCGACGGGTGAGCCACGCCGGACCGACACCGAGCGCTCCCGTCGACAGTGGATCCTCGGTGACCGGGTGACCGAGCAGGCGAGCGGCCTCGACGAGCGCCCGGTCCACGTCGCCCCACTCCTGGACCGTCGGCTGCTCGAGCGGTATCGCGATCGAGGCGAAGACCGGCGCGACGTCGCGCCACGACCAGCCGGGGCAGCCGAGATCGCGCTCCCAGCGGTCGTAGTCGCTGGGCAGACCCCACGACCCGATCATCGCGTTCACCGACGACGACCCGCCGATGCCGCGACCGAGCAGGTACGCCGATGGATCGGAGCCGCCGGCGCGCACGACGTCCACCCCTGCGTGCGTGCGTCCGGGCTCGGTCAACGCAGCAAACACCGAATCGCCGTCGATGGACGGTGCCGAGCCGTCCGGTCCGGCCTCGATGAGCAGCACCCGGCGATTCGGGTCCTGCGACAACCGGCCAGCGAGCACGCACCCGGCCGAACCGGCACCCACGATGACGACGTCGAAACCCTCGCTCACGGTGCGGCCCGCAGGGTCTCCTTGTCGAGACCGGCGAGATGGGCGTGGTCGTTGTAGCGCAGCAGCTTCCAGCGGCCGGGCCGGGCGAGCTGGATCTCGGTGATCGAGGTGTTCAGCGTCCAGATGTCGAATGCACCGATCGACGGTGCGCGCATCGCCTGACGCAACGCCGCGTCGACGACCCCGCCGTGGCAGGTCACCACCACCGTCTTGCCCTCGTGTTGCTGCACGGTCTGGGAGATCGTCTCGCCGATGCGGAGGTGGAACGCGGCCAGGGTCTCACCCCCGGGGAAACCGATCGAGAACGGATCGCTCTCCCAGTCACGCTCGCCGTAGGTGGCGATGAAGTCCTCGAACGTCATCCCGTCGCACTGCTCGCCCGGGTCGTGCTCGCCGAACCCGTCGACGACCTGGATGGCCAGGTTCCCAAGTGCGGGAGCGATGATCTCGGCCGTTTCCCGTGCACGCTGGAAGTGGCTGCTGATCAGGACATCAGCGGTGAACTCGGGCGCCTCCTGCCAGCGCGCCCGGAGGCGATCGGCCTGCAACCGGCCGAGCGGAGACAGACCCGAGCAGGTGCGGTGGCCGCCGATACGGCGGGCGACCGTGGTGTTGGATTCGCCGTGGCGTACGAAGATCAAGCGGGTCACAGGTCCAACACAGTACGCCCGACGCGGGTCGCCGGGACGTGGGATGCGCGCATGACTGTCGGCGGACATCGGATTGCGCCCAGCGGTGGCCATGTGGGACTACTACTCATGGCCATTCGGCCTCTGTCAGTGATCGGCATCCGGACGTTCGGAACGTGTGACACACCCACCGTTGTGAGCGCGAGGGCGCACAGATCGCCTGTCGGCGTCGAGTGTTCTGCTCGTCAGCGCCCGATGGATGGTCCCGTACTCGTTGGCGGTGTACGACACCATCCGTCGGCACCAGAACGGCGCATCGGGCGCGTGGCGAAACCGGCGTTGAGGAACATGGTCGGCCGTCGTCGTGCGGGCGCAGACGTAGGCTCATCGGCGTGTTCGACGGCGAGCCGATCTTTCTTCGCGCTTCGCACGAGTTCCGCGTCTGGCTGGAGT
>JANXUX010000039.1 GCA_025351965.1 Actinomycetes bacterium
AGTTGAGGGGTCGGGTGGCGAAGTACAGCGTCGATAGGCCGGCGCGGGCGGCCGGGCCAGGCCTGCGCGGCGTCAGCCGATGGCTGGGCTCTCGGCCAGCTCGCGACGCTCGCGGGTCTTCTTCAGCCGGTGCCGGACGAACTCGACGATTCCTGTGAACGACAGCGCCACGCCGAGCGCGATCAGCAGTGCGGTTCGGTGGTCGTCCTTGAACGTGTTGCCGAACAGGTAGCCGAGCCCCGCCCCGTAGCTCGCCCACATCACACAGGCGATCAGCACGAAAAGCACGAACCGCCATCGCCGCTGACGGGTGATGCCGCTCGTGAGGGTGATGATCGTGCGGCCACCGGGGATGAACCGGGCAGTGAGCAACAGGCTTCCGCCGCGGGTGCTCAGCTGACGGGTGGCCCAGGCGAGCTTGGCTGCGCGTTTGGTCTTCTTGTTGTACCAGCGCTGGATCGGCAGGCTGAACCGGTGCCCGATGGTGTAGGCGATGTTGTCGCCCAGCGCGGCGCCCACTGCGCCGGCTCCGATGACGATCCAGATGTTGAGCTGGCCCTGGGCTGCAGCGATGCCGCCGAGGATCACTGCGGTCTCGCTCGGTACGACCGGCACCACCGAATCGAGCAACGCGATGGCGAGGATCACACCGTAGAACCATGGCGACGTCGACACGTCCTGGAGGCGGTCGAACACGTCGTCGAGGAAGCCGAACATGCGACCGCACCCTATCCAGCCGCGATGTCCTGGCACACTGGCCGGATGCCCGAACCCGTCACCGGCCCCCTGGCCGGACTGCTCGTCGCCGACTTCTCCCGCGTGCTCGCCGGACCGTACGCGGCGATGACGCTCGGCGATCTCGGAGCCGACGTGATCAAGGTCGAGCGCCCCGGCGCCGGTGACGACACGCGCAGTTGGGGTCCGCCATGGGTCGACGGCGTGGCCACCTATTACACGGCACTCAACCGGAACAAGCGCAGCCTGACGTTGGACCTCAGCGATCCCGCCGACCGCGTGCTCGCTGTCGAGCTGGCTGAGCGCGCCGACGTGCTCGTCGAGAACTTCCGGCCCGGAACGCTCGATCGGTACGGGCTCGGATACGAGGCCGTCTCGGCCAACAATCCCAGGCTGATCTACTGCTCGATCACCGGCTTCGGCGCAGCCACCGAGGAGGCCGCGGACCTGTCCGGGTACGACCTGCTCGTGCAGGCGATGAGCGGGTTGATGAGCATCACCGGCCGACCCGATGGCCAGCCGACCAAGGTCGGCGTTGCCGTCGTCGACCATGTGACGGCGTTGCAGTCGACCATCGGCATCCTCGCCGCGCTCGACGCCCGCCACCGCACCGGTCTCGGCCAGCGCGTCGAGGTGTCGCTGATGGGTAGTGCGCTGGCTGCGCTGATCAACCAGGGCTCGGCCCACGTCGGTGCCGGCGTCGTCCCAGGGCGGATGGGGAATCGGCACCCGTCGGTCGCGCCGTACCAGACGTTCCCGGCCGCCGACGGATGGTTCGTGGTCGCATGCGGCAACGACGGCCAGTTCGCCAAGGTCGCGGCCGCCGTTGGCCTGCCCGACCTCGCAACCGACGCGCGCTTCGCGACCAACAGCGCGCGCATCGCCAACCTCGACGACCTGGAAGCGGCGCTCGTCACCGCGTTCTCGACGGGGACGGTCGAGCACTGGATCGCTGCGTTGACCGCCGGCGGCGTGCCGGCCGGGCCGATCAACGACATCGGCCAGGCCTTCACGGACGCAACCCGACTCGGCATCGCCCCGGTGGTCACGACCGAGGCCGACGGGCGGCTCGAACGCACGGTCCGGTCACCGATCGGTCTGTCCGCGACGCCCACATCGGTTCGCCGTAACGCACCCGTACTCGGCGAGCACGACGCCGAACTGCGCACGTGGTTGGCGGCTCCTCGCTGACACGGTCGTCGACGCAGCGCGAGCCCGGGCGCGAGCGGGCCGACCGGTAACGTCGGTGGAATGAAGACCATTGAGCGCGTCGGTGTCGTCGGTTGTGGGTTGATGGGTTCCGGCATCGCCGAGGTGTCGGCCCGGGCCGGCCTCGATGTCACCGTGTGCGAGAGCAGTGAGGCAGCCGCGGATGCCGGGATGATGCGGATCACCAAGTCGCTCGACCGCGCCGTGCGCTCCGGCAAGCTGGAGGCGGGTGACAAGGAGCGGTTCCTCGACGGCATCCGGATCAGCACCGACCTCGAGAGGCTGTCGTCGTGCGACCTCGTCGTCGAAGCCATCGCAGAGGACCAAGCGTTGAAGGTCGGCCTGTTCCAGCGCCTCGACGAGATCATGCGCGGCTCCGAGGCCATCCTCGCCTCGAACACCAGCTCGATCCCGATCATGAAGCTCGGCATCGCCACTCGCCGACCCGACCTCGTCGTCGGAGTCCACTTCTTCAACCCGGTCCCGGTGCTCAACCTGGTCGAGATCGTCCCGTCGCTGCTGACCTCGGCCGAAACCGTCGAGGATGTCACCGCGTTCGCCGAGAACGTACTGCACAAGCGTGTGATCCGCTGCCAGGACCGTGCCGGCTTCGTCGTGAACGCGCTATTGATCCCGTTCATCCTCTCGGCGATCCGGATGTTCGAGTCAGGCTTCGCCGCCGCCGAGGACATCGACACCGGGATGATCGAGGGTTGCAATCATCCAATGGGTCCGCTGCACCTTGCCGACCTGATCGGGTTGGACACCACACTCGCGGTCGCGGAGAGCCTGTACGCCGAGTTCAAGGAGCCGCTGTACGCGCCGCCGCCGCTGCTCAGCCGGATGGTCGAGGCCAACCTGCTCGGCCGCAAGACCGAGCGCGGGTTCTTCGCCTACTGAGTCGCCGCGAGCCCATCCCCGCTCGTCAGCGGTGCGAGCCGGGCTTGGTCTTGCGCAGGCGAGCCGGCTTGGCGGGCGGTGCTGCCTTGCGCGGGCGGCGCTCCTTGCGCAGCACGAACCGCAGCCCGCTCCAGGTCTCGTCGATCGCACAGACCTTGTTGTCGACCCAACCCGACGGCAGCAGGTCCTCGCGCAGCACATTTTCGTTGATGTCGGTGTCGACACCGCTGGCCTTCTTCGGCCAGGCGATCCACACGGCACCCTCGGGTGCAGCTGCGGCGATGAGCGTCGGCCAGTTGGCCAGCATCGCGGATCGCTTGGTGTGGAAGGCAACGATGAGGTCGAGCGGTGGGCGGACGCGGTTGGCCCACTCGACGGCGAGGGGCAGGTCGCCGAGGTTGGTGCGGAAGTCTGCGGGTGGGTTCACGGCGACCATGCGCGTGCCTTCCCTGATGCCCAGCTTCTGTAGCAGCGGTGTCTCCGAATACCCAGCCACGATGTCCCTCTTGCGTTACGCCCGACCCATGATGCGGTCGATCTCGATCTCGACCACCACCCGGTCCTCACGGAGCTTGGGTTGGCGGTAGCGGGCAGCGTACCGCTCGACGGCTGTGGCCACGCTCGCTGCGTCGGTCGCGAGGCGCACGGTGCCCTCGAGCGTCAGCCATCGGCCGCCGTCGATCTGGCAGACCGCGGCCCGCCCGCCCCGGGATGCGTTGCGTGCCTTGACCGACGGTGCGAACGTGATGACCCGCACCAGACGGTGCTCCGGTTCGTAGCTGAACCCGACGGCGACGACGTGCGGAGACCCGTTGGCCCGCATCGTGGTGAGCGTGGCCAGGTGTCGATCGGTGAGGAACTGGAGCACGTCCTCGCCGGGGTCGTCGATGTCGATCATCCGAGCAGCCTACGAACGCCCGACACGCCGTCGTCGCCGAGAGCCGGCCTCGAACGGTCAGAGCCCGGTCGTGATTGCCTGGAGGATGTTGTGCTTGGTCGCCCGCCAGGCGGGGATGACGGCAGCGAGCACGCCGGTGACGAACGCCGAGACGACGATCACCGCAATCGCCCTGGTGGGGATCGTGTACGTCGTCAGCCCCTGATCCTTCAGTGCGACGATGACCACGTAGCCGAGGACGAGACCGAGCACGACGCCGACGATGGCCCCGTACAGCGACGTCAGCACACTCTCCCAGCGCACGGTCGTTCGGACCTGGGAGCGTGTCATGCCCACCGCGCGGAGCAGCCCGATCTCGCGACGGCGCTCGTACACGGCGAGCAGCATCGTCAGCACGATGCCGAAGATGGCGATGATGACCGAGAGCGCGAGCAGCCCGTAGATGAAGGACAGGCTGCGGTCGACGATGTCGCTGCGGCCGTCGATGAACTGATCGCGGTCCTGCAGCGTGCCGATGCCGTAGCCCGCGATGGTGCGGTTCACCGCCGTCCGGAACGCGCCGTCGGAGACCCCCGACGCCTTGGTCATGAACACGAAGCCGGCCTGGTTGCTGACCGAGGTGCCGTTGAGCAGGTCGCGGTGCACCACTCGGGCCTGGGCGAGGTCGCTCGAGCCGTAGATGCCCTCGACGGTGACGGTCACCTCGGTACCGCCGACGAGTAGGCGCACGGGTGAGCCGACGGTCAGGTCCTTGCGGCTCGCTTCGCCGGTGCTGATCAGGATGCCGTCCGGGGTGAGGTCGGCGAACGAACCCTGGACGAACGAGTAGTCGAGCAGGCCGGCAGCGGTCTTCGGGTTGACGGTCGTGGCGAAGATGGGGGCTCCGGTGTCAGCGTCCTGCATCGCTGCAAAGCCGAGGCCTGTTGCGTCGCCGACCTCTGGGAGCAGGTTGAGGTCGTCGATGAAGCCCTGGCTGAAGCTGAGCGAACCGCCGTTGGAGGAGTTGATGACGTAGTCGCCGAGGAACTGGTCGCCGATGGTGTCGCGGAGCTGTTGCTTGATCGAGGCGGCGAAGACCGTGGCACCGGTGACGAGCGCGACACCGATGAGCACCGGCGCCGCAGTGCGTGCGGTGCGGCGTGGGTTGCGCTGCACGTTCCCCCGTGACATCGAGCCGGTGATGCCGCGGAGGCGCTGCACCGGTGCGCCGAGGACCCGCGCGATCGGGTTCGCCATGATCGGCCCGAAGAGGAGGACGCCGACGAAGATCGACACGACCGAGACCCCGAGCAGGATGGTGTCGGCGCCCTGCAGGACCGCGACGATGGCTCCGACGCCGAGGGCCACGAACGCCGTCGCGGCGATGATCCGGTTGCGATTGCTGCGCTCCTGTTCGAAGGCGGACTCGTTCATCGCTGCGACCGGTGCGATGCGGCCGGCGGCGACGGCCGGCACGATCGCGGCGAGCAGGGTGGTGGCGATGCCGGCGAACATCGTGATCGCGACGGTCTCGACGGTGATGGCCAGGGATCGCGACGGCACGCCGAAACCGAACGCGTCGAGCAGGTTCTGGATCCCGAGGGCCAGTCCGGCGCCGGCGACGAGCCCGATCATCGAGCCGAGCAGACCAACGGCGACCGCCTCGGCCAGCATCACGCGGGTCACCTGCCGTCGACTCGCTCCGATCGCACGGAGCAGCGCGTTCTCGCTGCGACGCTGCGCAGCGGTGATCGAGAAGACGTTGTAGATCACGAAGCAGCCGACGCCGAGGGCGATCAGGGAGAAGATCGACAAGAAGATGGTGAAGAATCCGAGCCCCTTCTCGATCGCAGTCTGGCTCTGCTGGATGATCTGCGCGCCGGTGAGAGCTTCGCTGACGTCGCTGCCCTGCGCGGCGTCCAGCGCGGACTGCACGCGGGTTGCCAGCTCGGCATCGGTCAGCGTGCCATCACCCTGGATCAGTACGGCGTCGATGAAGCCGGGCTTGAGCACGAAGTTCATCGCCGTCTCGGCATCGAACAGCGCCCAGGTCGCGTCTCCGGGGGTGGAGATGTCGTTGTACTCGGCGAGGCCGACCAAGGTGAAGGTCTGCGATCCGGCTTCGGCGTTGACCTTGACCTGATCACCGACCGAGTACTTGCCGTCTGCGGCGGTCTGGGTGTCGAGGACGACCTCGTTGTCAGCGGCCGGTCGGCGCCCGTCGACGATCTTCCACACCGACAGCTCGCCGGAGTTGATGGTGCCACCCGACGTGGACCGGCTCGTGCGCTCGATCGGCTTGCCGTTCTTGCCGATGACAACAGCATCGCCGGAGACGAGCGCCTGCGCGTCTCGTACGCCGGGCACCGCCGAGGCGAGCGCCACGGCACCGAACTCGACCTCGTCGCGGCGTTCGAACCCGAGCGCTGTCTCGACCGAGTTCGCCGACTGCACGTAGACGTCGACCTTGTCGTACGACTTCGCGAACAGCGCATCGAAGCTGGACTCGAGGGTGTCGCGGAAGATGAACGTGCCGGACAGGAACGCCGTGCTCACGATGATCGCCAGCGCCGTCAGCATGATCCGTCCGAAGCGGGCGGTGACATTCCTGATGGCGAGGCGAAACATCGAGATCCTTCTGGTCGGGGGAGATCGCCACGGGTGCGGCGATCAGATCGGTTGCGGCGAGCACATCGGGTGCGGCGAGCACATCGGGTGCGGCGACCCGATCGGGTGCGGCGACCCGATCAGGTCGTGGCGATGGCTTCCAGGATGGGGGCTTTCGCAGCCTTTCGTGCCGGCCACCACGCCGCGGCGAGTGCGAACAGGATCGACATGACGAAGAAGGCGACCAATGTCGAGGGTGACACGCTGAACGAGTTCAGGCCCTGGTCCTTCAACGCCGTGACGACGATCCAGCCGAGCGCCACGCCGAGTGCGGTGCCCATCATTGCGCCGAGCAGGGCCGTGATCACCGATTCCCAACGGATGCTGCCGCGGATCTGGGATCTCGTCGTGCCGATCGCACGCATCAGGCCCAGCTCTCGACGACGTTCGTAGACGGCGAGGAGCAGGGTCAACACGATGCCGAGCACAGCGATGAACACCGACATCAGCAACAGCGCGTAGATGAAGGTGATGATGCCGTCGAGCGAAGCGATCTGACCGTCGATGAACTGCGTACGAGTCTGCACCTTGGCCGTCGGGTACTTGTCCGTCACGACCTTGATCGCGGCGAGGGCCGAGTCGACCGACACCCCGTTGGCTGCGTTGGCGACGACCTGGAAGTCGAACAACGGCTGGCCGCTGGTCGCGAACGCGGCACGGTCCATGATGTAGTTGCCGAACACCCTGTCGCTGAAGATGCCGGCGACGGTGAACGTGGCGGAGCTCTGGTTGAGGAACGTCACGTCGAACGTGGCGCCGACGGTGAGGTTCTCGTCCTTGGCGTGCTCTTCGGAGATGAGGATGTCGTCGCCGTGCACGTCGCTCCAGCTGCCCTGTACGAACTTGAGGTCGAGCAGACCGGCCACTGTCTCAGGGTTGACGGTGATGCCGGCAGAGTCCTTGTCCTTGCCGTCGTTGCCACCGCCGACGATCTTGAATGCACCACCGCCGAAGCCGACGGCGCCGCCGACCTCGGGGAGCTTGTTCAGGTCGTCGGCGATCGAGACCGGCAACACACCACCCTGGGGGTTCTCCGGCGTGACGGCGATCTCACCGGTGAATGCCTTGCCGAATGTGTTTCGCAGGGAATCCTGCAACGAGCTGGCGAGTGTCGACACCGACACGAGCAGGGCGAGGCCGATGCCGAGGGCCGCCGCAGTGAGTGCCGTGCGCTCGGGACTGCGGGCTGCGTTGCGCCCGGCGACCTCCCCGGTCACCCCGCGGATCTTGCCCAGTGGTTTGGTCAGAATGTTGGCCACTCGGCCGACCACGAACGGACCCATCGCAATGACCATGACGAACAGACCGACCACGCCGAGCGTGAGCCACACGGGGTCCGCGACCAGACCGAGGGTGATGCCGAGCACGGACAGTGCGCCCGACACGGCGGCGACGATGAGGCGCCGCCTGGAGCTGCCGCTGCGGTCGACGGAGACGTCACGCATTGCTGCGAGCGGTGGGACGCGGCCGGCGCGCAGGGCCGGGAACGTGGCGCACACCAGGGTGACGATGACGCCGACGACGAACGTGATGAAGAAGGCCGACGGCGAGATCACGAGCGACGTGTTGCCGGGACCATTGCCGGAGGCGTTCAACAGCGCTGTGATACCGAACGCAAGGCCCACGCCGCCGGCGAATCCGATCACGGCACCGAGCACACCGACCGCGACCGCCTCGATGAACAACGCGAATGTGACTTGGCTGCTCCGTGCCCCGATCGCGCGCAACAGTGCGTTCTCACGCAGTCGCTGCGCTGCGCTGATCTTGAAGACGTTGTAGATCACGAAGCTGCCGACGAAGATCGAGATACCCGCGAAGATGGTCAGGAACAGCGTGAAGAAGCTGAACTGCTCGGCCAGGGCGTTCTGGGACTCCTTGGTGATCTCCTGACCTGTGAGCGCTTCGACCTGGTCGACCGGGAACAGCTTCTGGATGTCGGACTTGAGCTCCTTCTGCGACTTCGATCCGTCGCCGATCACGTTGACCGACGAGATCATGCCCGGCTGGCCGAGCACGAACTCCTCGGCCGTCGGCAGGTCGAACAGTGCCCAGGTCGGGCCACCCGTTGATTCGGAGCTGCCGAACGTGACGAGACCAGTGACGGTGAACTGGCGCGGCTCGTTGGAGACCGAGACCGTCACGGTGTCGCCGACCTCGATGTTTCCGAGCTTGGCCGTGTGCACGTCCAAGACGACCTCGTCCGGGCCGCTGGCGGCTTTGCCATCCTTGAGCTTCCATGGCGAGCTCGGCTCGCCAGCGAAGACGCCACCGAACTGTGGTGGGCCGCCGCCGCCGAGGAGCTTGCCATCGGCGTTGGTGACGAGCGCAGTGCCGCGCACGTCACCGTCAGCCGACTTCACGCCGGGGACAGCCGCGACCTCGGCCACCGTGGACTCCGGGATCTGACCACGGATGTCGTCGCCGAAGTCACTCTTGATCACCACCGAGGACCGGACGTACGCGTCGGTCTTGTCGTAGGCGGTGGCGAACAGCTTGTCGATGCTGCCGTTGATCGTGTCGCTGAACACGAACACCCCGCTCAGGAACGCGCACCCGGCGATGACGGCGAGCGCAGAGAGGAGCAGCCGACCCTTGCGGGCCAGCACGTTTTTGAGGGCGATGCGCAGCATCAGCGGGCGCCTTCGATTCGTACGGACAGGGTCGTGCTCATTCGCCGAACCGCTTCATCCGGTCGAGCACCTTGTCAGCGGTGGGGTCTGCCATCTCGTCGACGATCTTGCCGTCGGCGAGGAAGATGACCCGGTCCGCGTAGCTGGCGGCCACGGGGTCATGGGTGACCATCACGATGGTCTGGCCGAGCTCGTTCACGGCGCGACGCATGAAGTCGAGGATCTCGGCGCCAGACCGGCTGTCGAGGTTGCCGGTGGGCTCGTCGGCGAAGATGATGGTGGGCTTGCTGGCAAGCGCACGGGCGACCGCAACGCGCTGCTGCTGGCCACCGGACAGCTCGCTCGGGCGGTGCTTGAGCCGGTCCTTGAGGCCCACGGTCTCGATGACCCGGGTGATCCAGGCCTCGTCACCCTTGGTGCCGCCGAGGAGCAGGGGTAGGCGGATGTTCTCGTCCGCCGAGAGCGTGGGGATGAGGTTGTACGCCTGGAAGATGAACCCGACCTTCTCGCGACGCAGTTCGGTCAGTTCCTTGTCCTTCAGTGAGGCCAGGTAGGTGTCGCCGATGTACACCGCACCGGACGTCAGCCCGTCGAGACCGGCGAGTGAGTGCATCAGGGTGGACTTCCCGGACCCGGACGGGCCCATGATGGCCGTGAATTTGCCGACCTCGAACTCGACGGTGACGCCGTCGAGGGCACGCACCTCGCTGTCGCCCGATCCGTAGATCTTGAAGGCGTCGATGGCGCCGGCGGCCGCGCCATGGAGAATCGTGGTGGGAGCTTCAGTCATACAGACCGTTCTACCCGAGAGGTGCGCGACACATCTTCCCCATTGCGGATGATGGCCGTCCACCCCTCGGCGGACGCTGGATCTGACAGCGGATCAGGACGGTCACCGACCGCAGCCGCCGGTACGTTGTGCAGATGGCTCACGTCGCTGATCTCGGCACGATGTTCGGAGCGCTCAGCGCCACCACCTTCCTCGGGCTGGAGGCGAGAACTGTTGCAGACCTCGCCCGGACCGACCTGTCGCCGGTCGACATCGCGATCATCGGGGCGCCGTGTGCGACGCCGTATCCCGTGGTCGGGCCGTACTGCAGCGCAGCGCCGCAGGCGATCCGCCGGTCCAGCTGGACCTACTCGAGCAGCGTCCACCACATGAACTTCGATCTCGGCGGGGCGACGGTTCCGGAGGGCATCGTCGCCGTGGATCTCGGCGACGTGGAGTGGGATGCCGACGAGCCGGAGGCGAACCGCGACCGCATCCGCGCGGCCTGCGTCGCGGTGCTGGCCGCTGGGGCCGTGCCGGTCGTGCTCGGGGGAGACGACTCGATCCCGATCCCGGTGATCCAGGCCTACGAGGCGTTCGTTGCAGCGACCGCCGCAGGGCCGATCACGATCGTCCAGATCGATGCGCACATCGACTGGCGCGACGAAGTCAACGGCGAGCGTTGGGGGTTGTCGTCGACGATGCGCCGTTCGTCCGAGCTCGCCCACGTCGGCGAGATGTTCCAGATCGGTCGGCGGGGCGCCGGGTCGGCCCGGCCGTCCGACGCCCAGGCAGCACTCGATCGTGGCGTCCACTTCGTGTCCGCTCACGATGTCCACCGCCACGGCGTCGACGCCATCGCCGCGCAGCTCCCGGTCGGTGGGTCGACGTTCGTGACCATCGACGTCGATGGTCTGGACCCGGCCGTCATGCCCGGGGTGATCGGTCCGGAGCCCGGCGGGTTGACCTATTTCCAGGCGATCGAGATCATCGACGCGGTCGCCGATCGTTCGCGCCTGGTCGGCTTCGACGTCGTCGAGTTCGTGCCGGATCGCGACGTGAACGGACTGGGTGCGCTGACCGCCTTCCGTCTCACCGCCCACGCGATCGGCCGCATCGCCCGCCAGCGGAAGGCACCGTCGACCGGTGCGGGTTGACCGGCCTCAACCGGCCGCGGCGTCGCCGGGCGTGATCAGGCCGCTCTCGTAGGCGAGGACCACGGCCTGAACCCGGTCGCGCAGGCTGAGCTTCATCAGCATCCGCCCGACATGGGTCTTGATCGTTGCCTCGCCGAGGTAGAGCTGGTCGGCGATCTCGGCGTTGGACATGCCCTTGGCGACGAGACGGAGTACTTCGTGCTCGCGCTCGGTCAGCTGGTCCAGCCCCGGCGTCGATGCCGGCGCGTCTCGTTGGGGCCGGCGGCTGATGTCCTCGATGAGCCGACGTGTCACCGAGGGCGCGAGCAGCGCTTCGCCGGCCGCGATCACTCGGATCGCCTCGACGAGCTGCTCGGCCGGGGCGTCTTTGAGCATGAACCCGCTGACCCCGGCACGCAGCGCTGAGTACACGTAGTCGTCGAGGTCGAAGGTGGTCAGCATCAGGACGCGCGGCGAGTTGCCGTCGCGGTCGGCCAACAGGCGCGATGCAGCCTCGATGCCGTCCATGCGCGGCATGCGCACGTCCATCAGGACGACGTCGGGATTGCTGCGCTCGGTCATCGTCAGCGCCTCCAGGCCATCGGCCGCCTCACCGACGACGGTGATGTCCGGCTCGGCCTCGATGATCATCCGGAACCCGGCCCGGACCATGGCCTGATCGTCGACGATGAGGACTCGGATCACACTGGCACCGCAGCGTCGACGAGTGGTGCGCTCGCGCGGACCTGCCAGCCGCCGCCGGGCCGTGGCCCGGCAGTCACCGTCCCGCCGCACAGCGACATCCGCTCGCGCATGCCGACCAGGCCGTGCCCGGCCTCGTTCGTCGCGACGCTCGCACCCCGACCGTCATCGGCGATCTGCACCTCGACCCGGTCGGTGCCGTAGGTCAGCTTGACCGAGACATGGCGGACCTGGCCGGCGTGCTTGCGGACGTTGGTCAGTGCCTCTTGGACGACGCGGTACAGCGACAGGCCAACGCTCGACGGCACGTCGTCGGGCTGCGTGCCGATCTCGGTCAGCTCGATCGGCAGGTTCGGGTCACCACCGACGAGGTCACGAACGTCGCGCAGCGACGGTTGTGGCGCGAGCAGACTGGCGTCGACGGAGCCCGGATCGGCTGACTGGGTGCGCAACACGCCGAGGACGCGCCGCAACTCGTCCATTGCCTGGCGACCGGTCGCCTCCAAGGTGCGCAGCGTCTCCTCGGCCTGCAGCGGCGCGGTCGCGATCGAGCGCCGCGCCGCCCCGGCCTGGATGATCATCAGACTGACGGAGTGGGCCACGACATCGTGCAGCTCGCGGGCGATACGGGAACGTTCGTCGTGGGCGCGCTGCTGGGCCAGCAGTTCGCGCTCGCGCTCGGCCCGCTCGGCCCGCTCGGCCAGTTCCGCGATGTGCAGGCGGCGTCGCTGGAGGTTGTCGCCGAGGATGAATGCTCCGACGAGGAACACGAACGCGGAGACGAAGTCGCCGACGGCGAGGCGACGCTCGACCAGGCCGGTGATGAGCAGTGCCGTCGCAGACACGGCGAACACGCGAGCGGCCACGGCACGCTGGCGTCCGTTGGTGTGCGCAGCCATCGTGTACAGCGCGATCATCAGACCCATCCAGCCGAAGTTGGGGAACCCGATCACATCGACCACGAACTGCGGAATGCAGACGGCGAACAGCACCACGATCGGAGCCCGGCGGCGGAACGCGATCGGCAGGGCGGTGAGCGTCACGAGCACCGTGCCGAGCGTGTTCGGAGCCGTGCCGTGATTCGGGATCTGCGCGTTCCAATGCGCGCCGACGGCCAGAGATGCGAGCACGGCAGCCAGGATCGAATCGGCTGCCAGCGGGTGGCGACGCAGCCACGGCAGCGGAGGGAACCGGTTCACAAGCCCACGCTAGTCAAGCCGGGTCGTCCTGCCGTCCGACCTGAGGATGAGAGAGTTCCGCCCCAGGTCGGAGCTGGCAGACGTGCCTGGCGCGACGGGGATGAGCGTTGTCGCAAGATTGCGAATCCTGTGTTCCCGGGCGACACCCATGCCGTACGATCCCACACTGTGAGTCCCTGCCCGTCGTGCGCCAATCCGGTCGCCACGGGCTCGCGTTTCTGCCCGACCTGTGGATTCGCGCTGAACTCGTCGATGGTCGAGGAGCGACGGGTGTTGACGGTCGTGTTCGCCGACCTGGTCGGGTTCACCGCGCTCTCCGAGCATCTCGACCCCGAGCAGGTCAAGCGCCTCATCGACTCATGCTTCCAACTCCTCGTGGAGGACATCACGACCTTCGGGGGGACCGTCGACAAGATCGTCGGTGACGGAATCGTTGCACTGTTCGGTGTCCCGGTCGCGCACGAGGACGATGCCGAGCGCGCTGTACGGTCGGCGTTACGGATGCAGGACACGCTCACGCGGTTCTCGGCTCCAGGGATGGGCCGGGACGCGTCGTCGGTGCTGCAGATGCGCATCGGCATCAACACCGGTGTCGCTCTCGTCGGCACCGTCGCTGGCACCGATCACACCGCGATGGGCGACGTCGTGAACACGGCCTCGCGGCTGCAGACGCTTGCGCCGCCCGGTGGCGTGCTCGTCGGGGAGACCACCCACGGCCTCACCGAATCCAGCATCGACTACGAGTCGCTCGGGGATCTGGCGGCCAAGGGTCGTGAAGCGCCGGTGCCGGCGTGGTTGGCCAAGGCGACCGTCGCCCAGCCCGGGACGCGCCACCGCCGTCGCGACGTCGCGATCATGGGTCGCTCGACAGAGCTGGCCCTCGCCATCGCCACGGTGGACTTCGCGGTCGCCAACTCCCAGGCTGCGCTGATCTCGGTCGATGGTGAGGGCGGTGTCGGCAAGAGCCGCCTCATCGACGAACTGCTCGACGTCGTGCGCTCGCGGCAGTCGGCGCTCGTGCTCGAGGGATCCGCTGTGCCCTACGGCGAGTCAAACGTCTGGTGGCCGCTTGCCGACGCACTCCTCGACCGGCTCGAACTGGATCCCAACACGTCCTCCGATGCCGTGCGCACCGTCGCCGTCCAGCAGGGCCGCGACCTCTTCGGCGACGAGGACGAGGTCGCCGTCAAGCAGCTCGCCGAGACGTTCCAGCACCTGCTCGGCTATCCGTCGAAGTTGGACGAACTGGACCCCCAGGCATCACGCGAGGCGGTGCTGCGCGCCGTCACGATGGTCCTCGAACGCCGCCTGCGCATGGGCCCGGTCGTTCTCTCCATCACCGACGTGCACTGGGCCGACGCTGCGGTGCTGACCCTGTGCGAACACCTGCTGGTCGCGCTGGCGCGCACACCATTCCTGCTCGTCACGACCAACCGTCCCGACCCGGATCTCGTCTGGCCGCCGCTGTCGACCCGCGCCGCGGTGGTGCGGCTGCCGCTCGAGCCGCTCGGCCCGATCGCGGCGGCCCAGCTGTGCCGGGCCATCATCGGTCAGGACGCCGACGACGCAACGATCGCCACGATCTACGAGCGTTCGGGCGGCAACCCGCTCTTCCTCGAAGAGCTCGCGGTCCTCGTCGCCCAGGGTGGCGACGTCACCGCCCTCCCGGACTCACTGCGCGCTGTCGTCGCGGCCCGGCTCGATCAGCTGTCGCCCGATCAGCGCGCCGTGCTCGACAACGCGGCGGTGCTCGGGCCGTCCGGGTTGCTGACCAGCCTCGAGCGCTTCGCGACCGAGCTCGGTCAGCGCTTCGATCCGCAGCTCCTCGATGCGCTCGACGCCGGGTTGCTCCACATCGACGGCCGTCGAT
>JANXUX010000057.1 GCA_025351965.1 Actinomycetes bacterium
GGCCGCAACCCCAGGCAGTGAAGTGCTGGCCTACGCGGCCAACGCCGGCAGTTCCGAAGCAGGACAGGCGTGCGTCGCTGCCACGATCGAGCGGTTCGGCGGTCTCGACGTGATCGTCAACAACGCTGCGACGAATCCGTACTACGGCGAGTCACTCGGCGTCGACGAGGCACGCTTCGACAAGACGTTCCAGGTCAATCTGCGCGGCCCACTGTTCTGGTGCCAGGCTGCATGGCAACAGGCAATGAGCCACACACCCGGAGTGATGATCAACATTGCCTCCGTCGGCGGCCTGCGCGCGGAGGCCGGACTCGGGATCTACAACCTGACCAAGGCGGCGCTGATCCACCTGACCCGACAGCTGGCCAGCGAGCTCGGGCCAACTCGGGTCGTCGGCATCGCCCCTGGGCTGGTCCAGACCGATTTCGCCGCGCTTCTGGTGGACAATTTTGGTGATCGTCTCGCAGCCCAGCTACCACTCGGGCGTCTCGGTGTCCCGCAGGACATCGCCAATCTCGCAGTCTTTCTCGCGTCGGACGCGGCGAGCTGGATCACCGGGGAAACGTATGTCATCGATGGTGGAGCGGGCGTGCGTGGCGTCAGCTGACCTCAGGGCTGGACACCGCGCAATTTCAGGTAGTCCTCCCGAGCGTCGCGGTGGCCCTTGGCCCCTGACCCGATCAAGCCTCCTGTGCGGACCTTTTTGACCATCTCCTCGAAGTCGTGCAGCATCTGGCTGATGTCGTCTTCAGGTCCGGCGGCCGAGATCGTGTCCATCTCGGTGCGGAGCTCGTCGATGTTCTTGCGCACGTGCTCGAACTCCTTGTCGAGTTCCTTGCGGGCATCGTCCAGTTCCTGATTCATCGCCCCGACAGTACTCTCGCGAGGTGCCCCTCCGCAGTGGATGCCGTCGATCGGCACGCGTGGTCTGATCGTCGACTGCGACGGCACGTTGGCCGACACGATGCCGGTTCAATTTCATCGCTTGGTCAGACATGCTGGAATCGCACGCCATGGCGTTCCCCGAGGTCCACTACTACGCCCTGGGCGGTATGCCCTCGGTCCGGATCATCGCCCGGCCGGCGGGTGAAAGGGCACTCCTTCGATGCAGACCAAGTCGTTGGGATCTGGCCGACAAGGAATGGCGATACGAGCAGGTGATCGCTTCGGTCGGCCCGATCGACGTGTTTCTCGAGGCGGCGCGCCGGGCTCGGGTTGAACCCGAGGTGTGCGTTGCCTTCGAGGACAGTGAGTTCGGTCTGCTGGCCGCGCGCGCCGGAGTGCTCGGCATCGACACCAGGACTTGGTTGTAGGGAATGTCTCGCGTCGCAGACGCGAAGGTTTCAGTTGCGAATACAGGACGTGAGCGCGAACGTCGCCCGACCGTTCTCGATGACGACCCATGTGTCCAGGCTGGACTGCCCAGCGGTTTGTGGCTTGGCTCCCTTGCCGGGACCTGGGTCGACGCAGTTCGGATTCGCGTATCGACGACGAAATCCCGGATCGAGAGGCACCGATCGCGTCCGCGAGTTGTTGTTGACCATCCAGAAGTCATCGCCGCGTTTGAGGCAGTCGGCGGTGGTCTGCGTCTGCTCGCACTGGGTGACGAATGGTTGTGCTGATTCGCCGTAGTAGACGCACTGCACATCCATCTTCATCGACGACGAGCCAATCGTGATGAAGCCGTTCCAGATGCCGTCGGGAATGGTCGTGCCCAGACTGCCGTCTGCTCCGCAGCCCGTCCCGCGAACGGGCTCCGTTCCCAGTTGCGGCACCTCCAAATAGCTCGAATAGACAAATGTGTAGCCGGAGGCGCAGGCCACGCACGTCACGGGTCCGGCGGCGGTCGTCGGTGACGGATCGGGTTTCGTGGTGTCCGGCGCAGTCGTACCGGCGGTCGTCGTGGCCAACGGTGCGGTCGTCGTCGGCTGCGGCGTCACGGTCGTGACATGGACACTTGCCGGTGGAATGGTCTCTGCCACCGCCGTGGTGGTGATCGGAACCGTCGTCGGGAGGACGGTCGTCGTCGGGGCGGCCGTCGCGGATGGCGGCGTGCTGGATGGAGCGACAGGGACTGAACTCGAAGGCGCCGTTGTGGTTGGTTCGATCGAGGTGCTGATCACCGCCGTTGTCGATGTGGGTGTTTCGGACAGTGACCGAGAGCCCGTCGAGCAACTGCCCACTGCGAGGCACGTCGCGGCCAACACGCCGATCCGGCACAGACGGACTCGAGGACGGCAGACCCCGAAAACGCGAAATGGCCGCCCGTTGCCGGGCGACCGTTCCGTGATTGCTGAAGCTGCGATGCTCAGCCTCCGGGGGTCAGCGCCGCTGACACGGCCGATGTGCAGGCCGTGATCTTGGCGACATCGCTCGGGTTGGAAGACATCAAGGCCACGCTATCCGTTGCGTACTTCGTGGCGGACGCGATGACCGAGGCGTAGTCGGCGTTGGTCGGGTCGGCGATGACCTTCTTCAACTTGGCTGTCAGGTCCACGCCCTGGGCGCAGAACGCGTCGACGGCGGCGCTCGTGGATCCGCCCGCAGCCGGAGCAGTGATGGTAGCGGTGCCGCCACCGATGACGGTGCTGCTCACGGGTGCCTTGGCGGTCGTGATCGGGCTCTTCACCGTGCTGCTACTGCATGCAGCGATGCCGCCGAGCGAAACGATGCCGGCAATTGTCCATCCGAGAATCTTCTTCATGTTGGGTTCCTCCCTCGTCGAACCAGCGGGGGCCGGCTCGAAGAGATCATGCGCCTGGTCACCCCGCTCCGCCATGAGTAACAGCTACTCAAGTTCCAACTTTCGATACTCATGACCGCAATACCGATCACCGAACCCGAGTGTGTGATGAGGGATGCTACCGCCACACAGGGAGCCGCTTCTCGACGAACGAGTTCATG
>JANXUX010000093.1 GCA_025351965.1 Actinomycetes bacterium
ATCGACGGAACGGGTGCGGCAGGGGTCCATGCCGACATCGGGATCCGTGACGGAAAGATCGTCGAGATCGGCACCGTCACCGAGCCGGCAACGCGCACCATCGACGCCACCGATCAGGTCGTGGCCCCCGGCTTCATCGACATCCACACCCACTACGACGCCCAGGCGTTCTGGGACACGTCGCTCAGCCCGTCGCCGCTGCACGGTGTCACCACGGTGATGGGCGGCAACTGCGGGTTCACGATCGCGCCACTGACCCCCGACGACGGTGACTACCTGATGCGCATGCTCGCCCGTGTGGAGGGCATGCCGCTCGCGTCCTTGCAGCAGGGTGTGCCGTGGGACTGGCGCAGTACGGCCGAGTATCTCGACCGGCTCGACGGCACCCTGATGCCGAACGCCGGGTTCCTCGTCGGCCACTCCGCGATCCGCCGGGTCGTGATGAAGGACGCCGCGACCGAGCGTGTCGCGACCCCCGAGGAACTCGAGCAGATGAAGGCGTTGCTGCGCGACGGTCTGGCCGCCGGCGGGATGGGATTCTCCTCGACCTGGTCGACCTCGCACAACGATCACACCGGCGTGCCGGTGCCGTCTCGTCACGCCAGTCGCGAGGAACTGATCGCGCTGTGCAGCATCGTTCGCGAGTACCCCGGCACGACGCTGGAGTTCATCCCCCAGGTCGGTCCGTTCAGCGACGCCACGTTCGAGCTGATGGCCGACATGAGCGTCGCCGCGAACCGGCCGCTCAACTGGAACCTGCTCGCCGTGCAGGCCCAGAACTGGGAGCAGGTGCAGCACCAGCTGACCGGCGGCGACATCGCCGAAGCCAAGGGTGGCCGGGTGCTCGCCCTGACACTGCCGGACACGTTCCGCCTGCGCCTCAACCTGCGCAGCGGCTTCGTCCTCGACATCCTGCCTGGATGGGACAAGCTGATGGCGCTCGCGCCCGACGCCAAGTTGGCGATGCTGCGCGACCCCGCCGGCCGGGCGGAGATGGACCGGCTCGCCCAGTCCTCCGTCAACCTGCGCTCGCTCGCCAACTGGGGCACGTACACGCTGCTCGAGACGTTCAGCGCGAGGTGGAAGCCGTACGAGGGCCAGACGATCGGTACGATCGCGACGACGCTCGGCACCACCGCGTGGGACGCGCTCTGCGACATCGCCATCGACGACGACCTCAACACCGTGATCGCAAGCATGGACACCGGCCAGACCGATGCCAGCTGGGAGAAGCGGGTCGAGGTCTGGCGCGATCCGCGAGCCATCGTCGGTGCGTCAGATGCCGGAGCGCACCTCGACATGATCGACAGCTTCAGCTACGCCACCACCCTGATCTCGCGCACCACCGTCGACCGTTCGCTGCTCCCGCTGGAGGAGGCCGTGCACTACCTCACCGGCGCGCCGGCGGCGCTCTACGGGCTGAAGGGCCGTGGCGTGCTCGCCGCCGGCAACGCGGCCGACATCGTCGTCTTCGACCCGACCCGGATCGGGCCAGGCGAGGTCTACACCAGGTTCGACCTGCCCGGCGGCGCCGGGCGCGTCTACGGAGAAGCGAACGGCATCGACCGGGTCCTCGTCAACGGCGTGGAGTGCGTCCACGGCGGCGAGCTGCTCGATGCTCGGCCGGGCACGTTGCTGCGCAGCGGCCGAGACACCGAGACGGTGACGGCCCGCTGATCCGGTCGTGTCGCGGCCGGCTGAAGCCCAGCTGCCGCGCTGCGCCGGTTCAGCCGGCGACGGTGGTGGGTGTGAACAGCGCCGTGTCGGCGCCGGTCGTCAGGCTGGTCAGGTCGATGCGCAGGTCCGGCGTGTCCTGCTGGGCGAGCAGGCCGTTGGCGAGGGCGCAGTAGGTCTTGGTCCCGGCGGCGAAGAACACTTCGGCACAGGTCGCCGCCTGCCCGGCGATCTGCTTGGTCGATGCGACTGCCGCGCTGACCATCGTGTTCACGTCCTGACGCAAGCGCAGCGCAGCCGACGACGAGTAGAAGTCGTGGGTCAGCTGGGTGTCGCTGATCTGTTGGTCCTGGGTCCCGGTCGCACACGCACCGGTCGTCAGCTCGCATGTCTGGGACCCGGACTGCTGGGTCAGGAAGCGAACATGGCCAATGGTGACCGAGGTCGTGCCCGGTGCGCTCTGGGCCACCGTCGCCGTGGTCGACACGTTGCCGAACTTGGTGATCACGTCGTAGGTGGCGGTGAACTGCTCGGTGTTCGCCGCAGCGAGCCCGGTGAGCACGGCCTGGATCGCAGGATCACTCACCGCAGCCGCGGTTGCGTCGGCGGTGTCGGCGAAGTGGGCGCGCTCGCCGGTGAAGCAGGCGGTCAGCACCAGGGAGGCAATCGCGGCAGCGGCGACACGGATGATGATCGGACGGGCGACGCGCATATCGGTCGAGCGTAGGCGCTGGGGGTCGTCGGTGGCGTGCACGGATCCCGGGCGTATCGTCGTCGTTCGTGATCCGCGTCGACGCCGCCACCGTACTCCTGCAGTGGGCGGTCGGCGGGTTGGGTTTTCTCTGGTTCACCACCCGCCGCCGCCAGGTCGGCATCGGGTACGGATGGCTGTTGCGCGGCACGTACCTGCTCATGGCCGCCGGGTCGTTCGCCTGCGGCCTGGCCTTCGGTGTGGAGCCCGTCCGTGAGATCGCAGCCGTCGGCGTCACCGTCGCTGCGCTCGTCGCCTTCGTCGTCTCCGTCATCCGCCGCAAGGCCGGCGTGAGCGGGCAGGCCGACGAACACGACCGACGCACCGAGCGTGTCGCCGCGATGACCGGCATCGACCGGGACGTCCCCCGACGCATCGCGGGCGGCGCCGAGTTCCCGCCCGTCCTCGACCTCGTTGCCCCACTGATCGGCGTCGTCGGGCTCGTCGCGGCCGGCATCGGTGCCGGCGGCAACGATTTCGTCGCGGTCATCCGCGTGCTCGTCGGCGCCGCGTTCCTCGGCGCGATCACCGACGCGATGCTGCTCGGCCACTGGTACCTCGTCCAGCCCGGACTGCCCCGCGGCCTGCTCAACGAGCTCGTCACCGTGACCAAATATGTGCTGCCCGTCGAGGTCGCCGCACTGTTGCTGCCGACCGGGATGATCAGCGTGCTGAACGGGAGCATCTCCGACGGCTGGAACGGCACGCTCGGCTACTTCTGGGTCGCCTGTGCCGTCACCACGTTCATCCTCTGCGTCATCACCCAGCGCGCGCTGCGCGAGAAGTACTACTCGGCGGTCATGGCGGCGACAGGGCTGCTCTACCTCGCGATCCTGACCGCGTTCGGCACCGATCTGGTCGCCCGGGCGGTGTTGGCCGGCTGACCGGGTCGTTGGCCGCTGAAGCGTCCAGCCGCACAGCTGTGCCTCAGACGGTGACTGGTGTGGTGCGGACCATACTGCGGATGCCCCGGCTGGCGAACAGCCCGACGCAGGCGCAGGTCGCGGCGAGGCCGAAGTTGATGCCGAGTGCGCCGCGCAGCGACAGTGATGTGTGATCGGCGTAGGCAACGGTGGCGCCGCCGATCACGCTCATGATCCCGAAGCCGAGCGAATCGGCGAGGTGGACCTGGCTGCTGACCGTGCCCTCGTGGCCCTCGACGGCGTAGCTCATCGACGCCACGGTGGTCGGGTTGAACAGGATGCCGATTCCGAGGCCGCCGATGCACCAGGTCGCGAACGTGAGCGGCAGCGGCCATCCCGACGACAGCACCGGCGCGGTCAGGGCGACCCCCATCAACAGCAGACCGAAGCCCATCGATGCCCCGCGCTGGGGCAGCAGCCGAGTGCCGCGTCGTGCTGCGAATGCCTGGCCGGCACTCCACGCGACGGCTGACCCGGCGACGACGAAGCCCTGCACGATCGGACGAGCACCGTGGAACCGGTCCGCAGCCAGCGGCACGAAGCTGTCGACGCCGAGGAACGTCGCCGTCGCGAGGAAGCGGACGGCCAGGATCGCAGGCAGGCCGCGACGGGCCCGGAACGTGCCGGCGGGCAGCAACGTGCGCAGCGCCGGTGCGGCGACGAACGCGCCGGCGAGCGCGAGAGCAGCAGTGACGAGCGGGTTGTGGCTCTGCAGCCCGAATGCGATCAGGCCGACGCCGGCCGCAGCCTGCACGGCGCGCGGCAACCGTGACGGAACGCGCTCGGTGTCGCGTTCGGGCAGCGCGATCGTGCCCATCGCCCGGGCGGTGAGCAGGGCGACCGTGAGTGCGAGCGGGGTGATCCCGATGAACACCCACCGCCATCCGAACGTGTCGGTGATGACACCGGCGACGGCCGGAGCGATCAGGCTCGGCAGCACCCACCCGGCGCTCAGCGCGGCGTACATCGTGCCCTGCCGTGACTCGGGGAATGCCCTGCGCACGGAGATGTACGAGAGCGGGGCGAAACCGCCGCTGCCGGCGCCCTGCAGGAACCGACCGATCACGACGACGATCATCGACTGCGCCGTCGCTGCGACGACCAGCCCGGCGAGGAAGAACCCGATGCAGATCAGGAACGGCAACCGAACTCCGCGCCGGTCCGCGGTCTCGCCGGACCAGACCAGGGCGATCAGATCGGCGAGCATGTAGGCCGCGATCGTCACGCCGTAGAGCGACAGCCCGTCGAGCTCGTCGGTGATGGTCGGCAGCGCGGTGATGACTGCAGTCGTCTCGAAGGCGACGAGGGTGACGCTGAGGACCAGCCCGACGGCGAGGGGGCGCTGGCTCGTGGTCAGCGTCTGGTGAGCCGGCGCTGCGGTAGACATCGTCGAAGTCTAATTACGAAAGCGAAGGCTTTGCTAATTGCGTGGCGCGACCAGTGGCCAGGGTTCGTTGCGCTCGACCACGAGTGCGGCGTCGAGCAACAGTTGCTCGGCGTAGTGCCGGCCGACGATCTGCAGGCCAACAGGGAGACTGTCGACGGTCCCGGCCGGGACGGACACGGCCGGGTTGCCGTGCATGTTGGCCGGGAACGTGAGCCGACCGTTGTTGGCGGCGCCGGCGGTGATGCCACCGAACTCTGCGGGCAGCGGCCCCTCGGCGGCGAACGCGACGTCGGGGTTGCTGGCGGTCATGACGAGGTCCACCTCGGAGAAGATCGCCGCCATCCGCTCGTTGAGCTCCATCCGCCGGCTCTCGATCTTGACCCGGGCTTCGAGGTTGTAGCGCTCCTCGGTGATCCGGACGCTGCCGCGGATCTCGGGGGTGAGCACGTCCTTGCAGCCCGGCCAGAAGTCGGCCAATTGGCCGTAGCTGGAGATGCCGCCGCTGATGCTCCAGGCCGCGCCCATGCTCGGCAGCGAGGTGTCGACGGCGTCGACCCGGGCCATGCCCGTCGCCGCGATGAGACGGTCGGCTGCGGCGTCGAGCACCGTCCACATCGCCGGTGACACGATGGCGCCGCCCCAGTCCGCCACGACCGCGACGCGCAGTCCGCGCAGGTCGTCGATGTGGGCGCCAAGCTCGCGCTCCCAACCGCTGGTCCGGGGCAGGCTGAACTGATCGCGGGCGTCGTAGCCGTTGGCCACGTCGAACCAGCGCGCCGTGTCGCGCACCGAACGGCTGAGACAGCCGACCGTCACCGTGTAGTTGCCGATCCACGAGCGCGGGCCGCGTGGGATCCGCCCGTAGGTGGACTTCAGTCCGACGAGGCCGGTGAATCCGGCAGGGATCCGGATCGAGCCACCGCCGTCGCCTCCGGTGCCGAGCGTGATCAGACCTCCGGAGACCGCGGACGCGGTGCCGCCGCTCGACCCGCCCGGCGTCTTCGCAGTGTCCCAGGGGTTGCGGGTCACGCCGTGCAGCACGGTGCGGGTGACGTTGACGCCGCCGAACTCGCTGGCCGTGGTCAGCCCGGCCAACACTGCGCCGCCCTGATCACGGATGCGCTGCACGTTGATCGAGGTCTGGGTGGCGATGCGGTCCTCGAAGACCACGCACGCGTCGGTGGCCGGCCAGCCCTCGACGTCGTCGAGCTCCTTGACGCCGATGGGAACGCCGCCGAACGGCAGCGAGATGTCGGCGTTGCGTGCCGCCTCGAGCGATTCCTCACGGGACGTGAAGCAGAACGCATTGAGGTCGCTGGCGTCGATCGCAGCGTAGGTCGCCTGCAGTTCCTCGACCGGCGAGCGCTCGCCCGAACGGAAGGCCTCGACGAGCGAACAGGCGTCGCCGAGCCATGGAGAATCGGACGGAGTCGGCGCAGGCCGGTTGGTGTCGCTCATTCGACCGACGCTACAACGTGCACTTTGCCACTCGCGTCCGGCCCCGTAGAGTCGGGCGGGACATGGATTCTCGCGCCTTCCTCGACCTCCGACCGAGCCACAACCCGTACCGCTGGAGCCTGCCCGTCACCGACACGCTGGCGACGGCGGGTGGGTTCCTCTTCGGCGGTTGCGCACTCGGCGCGGCGATCTCGGCACTGGAGCAGACGTCGGGGCGGGAGTGCGTCTGGGCAACCGGTCAATACCTGTCCTACGCCCAGCCGGGCGAGGTGATGGACATCGACGTCACCCTCGCCGTCGCCGGGCACCAGATCACGCAGGCGAGGGCGGCCTGCCACGTCGGCAACCGCGAGATCCTCACCGTCAACGCCGCGCTCGGCCATCGTGACCTGAACGCGTCTGGGCAGTGGGAGCAGATGCCGGACGTGCCGTCGCCCGAGGACTGCGAGGAACGTGAGTGGCGGCTCCCGGCCACGGGCACGATCAGCGAGCGCCTCGAGCAACGGATGGTCAAGGGCCGCAAATTGAGCTCGCTCGACGGCACCCTCGGCGACGGCCGGACCCAGCTGTGGGCGCGGATCCCCGAGGTGATCGACGGTGTCGATGCGACAGCGCTGGCCATCCTCGGCGACTTCGTCCCGATGGCCGTGGGTCAGGCGCTCGGTATCCGCGGCGGCGGCAACAGCCTCGACAACACCCTGCGCGTCGCCCGTCTGGTGCCGACGCAGTGGGTGCTGCTGGACATCCGTGTCCACGCCGTCGAACGGGGCTTCGGGCACGGGCTCGTGCACATGTTCGCCCAGGACGGCACGCTGATGGCCACCGCCAGTCAGAGCTGCATCGTCCGGTTCTGGAAGGGTGGCGACGAGGAATGGGCACGCCACGTACCGCAAGGGGGAACCGAGTGACCGAGACACCGCAGGCCGCACCGACGAACGGCGCGCAGACCACACCGACGGCCGGGCCGTTGCCGCGTCGGCCAGGGATGACCGTGCCGCTACCCGGCCCGCTGCATTCGCACCGTGAGAAACTGAACGAATTGGCCGACCTCGGCTACACCGACATCTGGTCGGCCGAGTCCGACGGCGCCGACGCGTTCACGCCGCTGGCGATGGCCGCGGCATGGGAACCGCGTCTGCGTCTCGGCACGGCCATCGTGCCGGCCTACACCCGCTCGCCGGCGTGCTTCGCGCAGAGTGTCGCCAGCCTGGCTGACGCTGCACCGGGTCGGTTCGCGATCGGCATCGGCTCGAGCAGCAATGTGATCGTCGAGCGCTGGAACGACATCCCGTTCGTGGAGCCGTACAAGAAGGTGCGCGACGTGGTGCGGTTCTTGAAGGACTCGCTGACCGGTGAGAAGATCACCAAGCAGTACGACACGTTCTCGATCAACGGGTTCCGCCTCGGCATCCGTCCGGAGCAGCAGCCGAAGATCCTCGTCGCGGCCCTGCGCGAGGGCATGCTGCGCCTCGCAGCCCGCGAGGCCGACGGAGCGATCATCAACTGGCTCTCCGCGCACGACGTGCGCAAGGTGGCCGCGGTTGTCGACGGGGCGTCCGGTGGCGAGACGAAGGAGATCGTCTGCCGCATCTTCGTCTGCCCGAGCGAGAACGCCGACGTGGTCCGCGCGGCCGGCCGCTTTGCGATCGCGGCGTACTTGAACGTGCCGGTGTACGCGGCCTTCCACGAATGGCTCGGCCGCGGGGAGGTGTTGCAGCCGATGTGGGATGCATGGAAAGCCGGCGACCGCAAGGCCGCGCTGGCAGCGATCCCGGATGAGGTCGTCGACGACATCATCGTGCACGGCTCGCCGGCCGAGTGCCGGGCCAAGATCCAGGCCTACTTCGACAACGGGGTGACGACGACGTCGTTGGCCGTGCTCGCACTCGACCCGGAGCTGAACGTGTGGCAGGCGATGCGCGACCTGGCGCCGAACGCCGGCTGACGGCACGAGTCATGCCGCGATCCGACGATCGGCCGCAGCACGGGCGGTCCGCGCAGTGCGGCCGTTGCCGGTGCGACGCTCGGCGGCCTGGGCGACCATGAGCGCCCGGAGCGCCGCCACATGCTCCAGACCGGAACGGCGAGTGCGCTCGTCGAGCCGGAACTGGAGCGGGACCGAGGGGGCGGCGAGCAGGGAGAGCTGCTCGGGAACGTCGAGGGCGTCCGGGGTGTCCAAGACGTCGAGTGTCTCGAAGGTGTCGGACGCAGTGTGGCCGGCGAGGTGAGAAGTGGCGTTGGGGGTGCCGTTCGTGCTCATGGGGACAGCATCGCAGGGGGGTATGACAGAGTAGTCCAGGCCTTCTGAGCTGGGATGATGTCGTGAGCGGGGCGACCGACGGCTCGGCGACGGCAGGTGTGCCAGAGTGACGCCCGTGATCCTGATCCGTGTTGTCGTGGCGGTGCTCGGTTTCGCGCTGGTCGTGTGGACCATTGGTTCTGCGGTGAAGACGGTGATACTGCCTCGCGCCACGTCATCGGTACTGACCCGGGCGACGTTCATCAACGTGCGGCGGGTCTTCGACCTCTTCGCCGGCCCACGCCAGTCGTTCGAATTCCGGGACCGGATCCTGGCGATGTACTCACCGATCTCATTGCTCGCGCTCCCGGCGCTGTGGGTGCTCCTCGTCGGCGCCGGCTTCACGGGGGTCTTCTGGGGGTTGGGCATCCGGCCATGGTCGGAGGCCGTCATCATCTCGGGCTCGTCGCTGCTGACGCTCGGCTTCGACCGGCCGTACGGGCTCGTGCGGACCACCGTCTCGTTCGTCGAGGCAGGCATCGGGCTGGGTCTGGTCTCGCTGATGATCTCCTACCTGCCGAGCATCTACGCCAACTTCAGCCGGCGCGAGGCGCTGGTCGGGATGCTCGAGGTGCGTGCTGGATTGCCCCCGAGCCCGACCGAACTGCTCGTTCGCTATGAGCGGATCGGCTGGGGCGACCGGATCCATGATGACCTGTTCACCCGCTGGGAGACGTGGTTCGTGGAAGTCGAGGAGAGCCACACCAGCCAGCCGTCGCTGGTGTTCTTCCGCTCACCACACCCGCAACGCAGCTGGATCACCGCAGCGGGATGCGTGCTGGACACGGCCGCGATCGTCGCCTCTACCCTCGACCGCAAGCACGAGCCGCAAGCCGACATCATGTTGCGGACGGGCTTCTTGTCGTTGCGCAGGATCTGCGACTTCTACGGCATCGATTACGACCCGGATCCGGCACCGGACGGTCCGATCTCGATCACCCGGTCCGACTTCGATCTGCTCTGCACCGACCTCGAGGCTGCGGGCATTGCGCTCAAGCCAGACCGCGATCAGGCCTGGCGCGACTTCTCCGGCTGGCGTATCAACTACGACACGGTGTTGACGTCGCTCTGTTCGCTGATCGACGCGCCGCCGTCGAAGTGGTCGAGTGACCGGGCACCGATCAAGCGGATCAAGCCGAGGGTGTTCCGCTCGACCCGCAACCAGGCCTCGCGCACGTGGTCGACCCGATCGTTCGATTGACCGGCCACCCGGCCACCCGGCCAACTGCCACCGGTGACCCGGCCAACTGCTACCCGGTGACCGCGACCGAGACGATGATGGCGATCAGGCCCACTGCGACGGGAGCAGCGTAGGTCGCCCACTTCGGCGCGGGCTTCCACTTCGGCGCCATCATCACTGCACTGCAGGCGGCCCCGGCGACGATGCCGCCGATGTGCCCGCCGATCGAGATGCCACCGATCACGAACGTCAGCACGAGGTTGATCGCCAGCGTGCGGCCGATGCCGGTCTGCATGATGTTGATGCCCTGACGGTGCATCGACAGAGCTGCCGCGGCCATCAGTCCGAAGACCGCGCCGGACGCGCCGCCGCTGATCGCGTTCTGGTTGAGCAGCAGCACACCGGCTGAGCCACCGAGCAGCGAGGCGAAGTAGATGAGCGCGAACTTGGCCCGGCCGAGGTCGCGTTCGAGCAGTTGGCCGAGTAGGTAGAGCAGATACATGTTCAGCGCGATGTGGAGCACACCGAAGTGCAAGAAGCCGCTCGTCACCAGCGTGTACCAGTCGTGGGTCTGGTGCAGGATTTCGCGGTTGAGGCCGAGGCGGAACTGTTCGTAGGAGACCTGGCCCTTGGAGCCGATGCCGCCGCCGAGCGTGGACGTGTCCTTGGCGCCGACGTAGACGAACACGGCGATGTTGATCGCCATCAAGACGTAGGTGATGAGCGTCGGCTGCTTGGCGCTGGCGTACTTGACGCGAGTCTTGAGGTCGGGCTGGGCGGCTTTCGCGCAATCGACGCAGTGCGAGCCGACCTGGGCCTGGATCAGGCAGTCACTGCACGCCGGCTTGCCGCAGCGGGTGCAGCGCCGCCCGGTCTCGCGGTCGGGATGCCGGAAGCAATGGGTGATCGTAGGCGGATGGGGCAGCGACATGCGCCCAGGGTACCGGCGTCTCCGCGTGCGCTTCTGGCAGGTCAGCCGTCGATGTCCTCGATCGGGTGCTCGAATCCGGTGAGCCACCATCGGCGAAGGTTGACCCACGCGTAGATGCCGTCGCTGTGGCCATCGCTCCAGGTGATCGAGATGCCCCACGCTCCACTGAACTGCGCGTCGCGGATCTCGACCGCCTCCGACTGACCCTGACGCGGCCAGGCGACACCGCCGCGATCGCGGGCACCGCGGCAGGTTGCGCACGGGCATGCGGCGCGTAGTTCGCCGACGCCGAACACGCAGACGACGCCGTCGTCGAAGGTGATCGTGACCGTCTCGGCGCGTTCGATGGACACGTCGACGACATTGGGGACGGCTGCCATCACGAGAGCACCATCACGAGAGCACCATCACGACAGGGCCGTCGCGATCACGACGACGACGACGAGGGCCACGATGATTCCGTTGTAGGTGGTGTGGGCCCGGGCGGACTCCATCGTCGCCTCGCTCGCAGAGCCGCTGGTGGCGAACTCGCGGAGGTAGGTGTGCATGAAGTAGGCGCCGCCGACGCTGAGGGCGATGGCTGTGCCGACCGGGATACCGATGAACGTGTGCACCAACCCGAACTGGACCACCTTCAGCGCCCGGCGTCGCCGCGACCAGTGCTCGGCGCCGCGGCGGAACATCTGCTCCTCGGCGTACGCGAACAGCGGCAACGCGGGGATCAGCAGGAGCAGGAAGAGCGCAGGGATCAGCCACTCCCAGACCGTCCCGATCGTCGATTCGTTCGACCCGAACACCGGGTTCCCCTCGCCGCCGATCGCCGACCACCAGCCCCATCTCAGCCCGGGCACACGGATCAACGTGGTCGCGACGGCCACGACCGAGGCGAGCACGAACGGCACCGGCCAGATGTGCCGCCAGCGGATCCGTGAGACGATGGCGCGGACCGTGGCGCGCCCGTCGCCGGTGAGCGAACGGCGTAGACCCGTGGCGAGGCGGACGCCGACGAAGCCGAGCACGGCGACGGTCAGTACGTCGTCCACGTGGCTCTCCAGATCCGCGATCACGCGCCGAGTGTACGGCGCGCTATCTGGATGGGTTCTGTGACAGATCGCCCGATGCGTGGTTGCCGACCCGGGCCGCGTGGTGGGCGTCGCCGCTCGCACGGTCGGCTCGGGCAGATTCCGCGAAGGCCTCGGCCGGGCACGGCTCGCCGAACAGGTAGCCCTGGGCCATGTCGCAGCCGAGCATCTTCAGGCGATGCAGCTGGTCCGGCCCGGTGACCCACTCGGCGACCACTACCATGTCGAGCGCGTGGGCGAGCTGAATGATCGAGCGCACGATCGGGTCGTTGCCTTCGTCGTTGCCGAGATGGGAGGCGATCGAGCCATCCAGCTTGAGCACGTCGGCACGATAGTCGCGCAGTGCGGTCAGCGATGACACGCCGGTGCCGAAGTTGTCGAGGGCGAGGCTGATCCCGAACCGGCGCAGCGTTTGCAGGGCGCGCATCGTCGTTGGCTTGTCCGCGTAGAGTGTGGCCTCGTCGAAGTCGAGGGTCAGTTGTTGGGGGAGCAGATCCAGGTCGCGGACCGTGTGGATGACGCGCTCGACGAACGCCCCCTCGGACATCTGCCGGCCGCTCACGTTGACGTGCACGCTGAACGAGCGTTCGACGAGCCCGGCATCGATCCAGGCCCGGGCGTCGAAGCACGCCTGATGGATGACCCAGTCGCCCATCGGGACGATGGCGCCGCTCTCCTCGGCCAGGTGCACGAAGTCGGACGGCATCAGCAGGCCGCGCTCGGGGTGGTGCCAGCGCAGCAAGGCTTCGGCACCGACCATCCGCCCCGTGTGGGTGGAGACGATGGGCTGGTACGCGAGCCGCATCTGGTCAGCGGCGATGGCCTGTTCGAGCGCACCGGACAAGACCTTGCGGTCGCGCGCCGCTCGGCTCATCTCCTCGGTGAACAGCTCGCAGCGCGACCGACCGCGACGCTTGGCCCGATACATCGCCGTGTCGGCGTTGCGGACGAGCGCGATGGCTTCGTCGGCCGGTGTCGGCTCGAGCGGCTGCGTCGGATGCGAGAGCGCGACGCCGATGCTGACGCTGAGGTCGACCTCGACCCCGCTGAGCATCAGTCGCCCGGTCAGCGCGTCACGGACCCGGTCGGCCAGTTCGAGTGCGCTCTGCTCGTCGATGCCGCCGTTGCAGAGCACGACGAACTCGTCGCCGCCGATCCGTGCGATCACGTCCGCTGGACGTGTGGCCGACGCGAGCCGGCCGGCGATGGTGGCGAGCAGGAGATCGCCGACATCATGACCGACGTTGTCGTTGACGTCCTTCAACCGGTCGAGGTCGAGGAACAGCACGGCGACCTGCTGGCGCTGGTGCCGGGCTCGATCGAGTGACTCGGCGAGGGTGCGCAGGAGCAGGACACGGTTGGGGAGGCCGGTGAGTGCGTCGTGGGTCGCCTGGTGGTTGAGCTCGGTCTGGAGCTGCTTCGCGGTCGTGATGTCGCGCATCTGGCCGGCCCAGAACTCGATGGCGCCGTCGGACGCGCGTTGGACGTAGACCGTCACGTTCAGCGTGCGGGTCAGACCGTTGGGACCTCGGTAGATCGCCTCTCCGGTCCAGTCACCACTCTCCGTGCGGTTGATGGCATCGCGTGGGATCTGGTCGCGCAGTGTCTGGAGCAGCGTGCGCAGTGCCGGCTCACGGACGAGGTCGACGGCATCATCGACCTCGAACAGCGCCCTGGCGGCTGCGTTCGTGAACGTCGGTACGCCGTGACGGTCGATGATCAGCACGGCGTCGGGGCTGGCCGCGAGGAGTCCGTTCAGCCGGTCGCTGATGTCGCGCTGGCGGTGCTCCTCGGTGATGTCGCGGATGCAGCCGCTGAAACCGGTCTGACGACCGAACACGTCCATCTTGGGGATGGCATCGAGGCGCAGCCAGAGCAGCTTGTTGTCCGACGTCCAGACCCGGAACGACAGCGACAGCGGATCATCGGCCTCGCGCAGGCGGTGCCAGGCGAGCTCGGCCGCGGCGCGGTCACCGGGGTGAGCGTTGGCCCATGGCGCGGCCCCGATCTGCACGGTTCCGCCGCCGAGCGCCAACGCCCGGAACGAATCGTCAGCGGAGACGAGTCGTCCGGCGAGGTCTGTCTCGAACAGCCCAACGGGGAGCGAACTCATGTGTGGTGAACAATCCTCTCCCGTCGCGACAAGTGTCATTTCTACTCCATCGAACGGGGAGTTGGCTCAAGTTCTGATCAAGGTGTCGCGTAGACCCCGGTGACCTGAGCGGCCCCGATAGCGGAAGAATCGATCACGGATTGCAGTTCTGCAGCCGACGAACCGGTCGGCAACTCGACCTGCTGATCGAGCGCGTACAGGGTGAACCGGTAGTGATGAGTGGTGCCGGCGGGCGGGCACGGCCCGCTCCAACCACTGGACGGTTCCGATGCGGTGCTGAAGCCGTTCTGGCCCTCGATCGCGCCGACGGGGACGTCGCCCTCGCCGATCTGGGAGTTGAACGGGTCGAGGCCGGCGACGATCCAGTGCACGAAGTCACCGGCATCGATGTCGGTGACGACGAGCGCCATCTCCACCGCAGCCGAGGGTGCGCCCAGCCAACTCACCTCCGGATGCACGTTCGCCCCGTTGCACGTGAACCGGGCATCCATCGCGGCGCCGTCGCTGAATGGCAACTGCAGCTGGAAGGCGAGCACCGGTGTGGTGGCTGGACTGATGACATCGCCGACGACGGTGGCCGGCACCGTCGTGGTCGTCGGCGTGTAGACGCTCTGGGTCTGGGTGGTGCCCGCTGGGCGCAGCGTGCGTCCGTCGCTGTTGCACGCGACCAGGAGGGTGGCGAGCAGAGCGATCGACCCGACGACGGCTCGTCGCGAGGTGACAGGAGACAGAATTGGGGAGCGACGCACGGTCGGCGAGCCTACGGTGTCCGACCGCGCCGAACGGCGCGGCAGATATCGTGGGGTGCGTGCCTGTCCAGCCGCGATGCATCCTCACGGTTCACGCCCACCCCGACGACGAAGCCTCCAAGGGTGCGCCGACCCTGGCGATGTACCATGCCGAGGGCGTCCACACCGTTCTGGTCTGCGCGACCGGCGGGGAAGAGGGCGACCTCCAGAATCCGAAGCTGCGCGACGAAGGTGGCCCGTTCCACGGATTGACACCTGAGCAGGAGAAGATCAAACTCGCCGAGCTCCGTCCGTTCGAGCTGGCCGAGTCGGCACGGATCATCGGTTTCGACGAGGTGGTGATGCTCGGCTACCGCGACTCGGGTATGCCCGAGACCGAGCCGAACACGCATCCCGACTCGTTCCACATGGCGCCCCTCGACGACGCGACCGAGCGGTTGGTCGCGGTCATTCGGCGCACCCGTCCGCAGGTGCTGATCACCTACAGCGACGACCAAGCCGGTTACCCGCACCCCGACCACCTCAAGGTGTACGACATCTCCGTGCTCGCCTTCGAGCGCTCCGGCGATGCCGCCTGGTACCCGGATGCCGGCGAGGTGTTCCAGCCGTCGAAGATGTATTTCACGACGTGGTCCCGGGCGCGCATGCTCGCCATCCACGAGGCGATGATCGACCTCCGCGGTTCGTCACCGTGCGACGACAAATGGATGGACCGCCCGGATCAGGACGCCCGGATCACGACCAAGCTCGACGTCGGGGCATATATGTGGGCCCGCTCCGGCGCGCTGCGCGCGCACGCCACCCAGGTCGATCCCGAGGAGTCCTGGTGGTTCGGCCTCACCGACGACGAGCTCAGTGTCACGTACCCCTACGAGGACTGGGTGCTCGGCCGTTCGCTGGTCGGCTACACCGGCCACGGCGAGATCGAGACCGATCTGTTCGCCCGGATCGATCTCGAGGGTCCAGCCAACGGCCCCATCGGTGTCGACGTTGCGCAGGCCCGCTGATGAGCGACGTGAGCGTGCAGTACCGCGTCGTCTTCGCCAAGAAGGACGAAGCGGTCGAGGGCCCGGGTGACGCCGCCGTGGTCATCACGGTCGCCGCCGCCGACGTGGCGCTCGATCCGACCGTTGCGTTCATGCGCGGCAAGCTCAAGTCGACCGGACCGACCGGACTGCTGTTCGAGCTGCTCAAGTCCGGCGAGATGCCCGCTGTGCTCGCCCGCCTCGGTACGCGCTGACGACTGCCGACTCCGCCCCAGCGGGATCAGATGCCGGACCGCATCACGTCGCGCAGGGCACGGTAGCCGATGATCGTCGCACCGCTCGCCGCGATCAGCTCTCGCAGATGGGCATCGGTGGTGACGAGGGCGAGGTCGTCGATCCAACCCTGCGCAGATTCAGAGATGGCCCGCACCTCGGGGGTGTCGACGGCCGGCTGAACATGGATTTCGGTGACGCCGGGGGCGAGATGTTCGATCGCCTCGTAGACCCGCTCGCGGCTGCCGGCGCGCCAGTCGTGGTCGAAATGATCCGGGAACACCACGCCCTCGTCCGTGGCGAGGTCGCGGAACGGGAAGCCGGCCTGGTCCTTGGTGATCGTCGACGGCAGCCGGACCGGCAGTCTGAACTCGACAGCCAGCTCCAGGTACACGTCGAAGAACTCGGGGCGGAGTGTGATCGCCGAGAGGTGCGGTGCGAGGTGGGTGACGTCGATGTCCCATGCGAGGGCACGCTCGATCTGGGCGCGGCACTCGCGCAGCACTTCTTCCGGATCGGCGTGCTCCCAGAGGTCGTCGACCTCACGAGGAAACCCGGCCTCGCCGCTGTGCAGTGACGGAGCGTGGGTGATCGGGCCCCAGCGGTAGGTCGGGTGCTCACAATTGAGGGTGAGGTGCACACCGATGTCATCGGTCGGCAGAGCGCGTACTGCGGCGTCACGCGACCAGGGTGCCGGCACCATCAGTGACGCGCAGGAGGCGACCCCGACGTGCAGCGCGGCGAACACACCCTCGTTGGCCGCATGGCATGAACCGAGGTCGTCACACGAGATGATCACGAGGCGTGCGTCCGCGGCGTGGCCCAGGCGTTCGGCGAGCGATGTCATCGGGCCCGACGCTATCCGCTACAGGCAGCCCAGAGGCCGAGGTCAGCGGCCTCGGCGGCCCGTGCCGCAGCCACGAACTCGGCGGCGTGGGTGTCGTTCGGGTGGAACGTCAGTGGTCGGGCGAAGCCCTCGACTGCCAGTTGGAGGTTCACGAACAGCCCGTCGCTGCTGCGATAGACGTAACCGAGCAGGCGCCCGTAGTCGTCGCGCGCCTCCAGGTCACGCACGATCAGGATCCGGGTCCCGACGGGCAGGGTGTGCTTGGTGAACTCGCTCGCCTCCGGCCCGTAGCACTGGATCGGTGTGTTCGGCTTCTTCGTCTCGGGTGTGTCGATGCCGATCAGGCGGATGCGTTCGTTCGCGCCGCCGATGTCGGCGTCGATGGTGTCACCGTCGATGACGCGCACCACCGTGGCGTTGCTGGCACCGGAGCCGGTCGGGTTGGGGGTGGTGGGAGAGGGTGCGGCGTGTGTGCCACCCCCACATGCGGCGGCCAACACCACGAGCCAGCCAGGCCAGAGATTCATCTGTCACCAGTTCTACCGGATGGGTGTCGCCACGCGGGCTACATTCGCCGGATGGGTGTCCAGAGCGTGGGTGAGGACGAGGTGCGCGCAGCGGTCGAGGCGCTCGGTGTCGACTTCGAGATCGTCGAGTGCGATCCAGCGCTCGCTGATACGGCCGCATTCTGCGAGGCCTACGGGTACATGCCGGAGGACTCGGCCAACACGATCATCGTGATCGCCAAGACCGACCCGCCGAAGTACGCAGCGTGTGTGGTGCTGGCGACGACCCGTTTGGACGTCAACCGCGTCGTGCGCCATCGGTTCGGGGCCAAGAAGGCGTCGTTCGCGTCCGGCGACCAGACGGTGGAGATGACCGGGATGATGATCGGCGGCGTGACCCCCTTCGCGCGGCCCGCCGACATGCCGATCTGGGTCGATTCACGGGTGGTCGAGCGCCGGCGCCTGCTGTTCGGCGGCGGAAGCCGCAGCTGCAAGGTCGTCGGTCCGCCCGGGTTGTTGACCAGCCAAC
>JANXUX010000134.1 GCA_025351965.1 Actinomycetes bacterium
GCTTCTCGAGCCCCCACGATGTCGATCTCGTCGGCGATGTCTCGGGCTACATGATCGACAGTGCTCGCGCCGGCCTCCGGTTCACCCCGTTGTCGGCGACCCGGCTGGTCGACACCCGCAACCCGCAACTCCGGATCGATCCGGCACTCGGCGTCACGCCCCTCCCAGCGGCGACCGATCAGCGGATCCGACTGGCCGGGGTCAGAGGCGTTCCCTCCGCCGCAATGGTTGCGTCGGTGAACATCACCACCACCGTGTCGTCCGGTAACGGGTTCGTCACGGCCTGGAACTGCAACGGCGCCCGGCCGAACGTCTCGGCGTTGAACACCGTTCGCGGTCTGTCGGTCTCGGCCGCAGCGATGGGCCAGCTCACCACCGAGAGCTCGACCTGTCTGTTCTCCCAGACCGCCACCCATCTCATCGTCGACATCAACGGGTTCTGGGCACCGTGAACTCCCCGTCGATCCCCTCCACGCCGTCGTCGGCCGCCCGGTCGCGCCGATGGTTGGCGATATCGGGCGCGATCGGCCTTGTCGGAATCGCGTTGTCCGCGTACAGCGCCGAGGCCGTTGCCCGCCGGGACGCCGGCGCACTCCGCAACTCGTTCGAGCAGAACGCAATCGAGGTCGCCAACCGGGTCAAGCTCGCCCTCCACCAGCAGGCGGATCTCGTCATCAACACGGGTGCACTCGTTGCCTCCGATCCAGCCCAGACCCAGGCCCAGTTCACGACATGGATCGATTCCGCGCGGGTCGCCGAACGGTACCCGGAGGTCCTCGGGCTCGGCTTCGTCGTCACGGTGCAGGCCGAGGCGCTGAGCACCTTCGTCGGACTGCACACCACAGCGGACGGGACCCTGGTCACCGGTCCCGTGAGCGACATCGAGCCGGCCGGCCAACGCGACACCTACTGCTTGAGCAAGTTGGGCTTCGTGCGCAGCGCAGACATCAGCCCGCCGGCACATGACTGGTGCGCCGGCGACGAGCTCGCCGTCTCGGCGAACACCGCGCAGACCACCTCCGAGCCGGTCGTCGTCGATGGTCGGACGTTGCTGACCGTCAACGTGCCCGTTTACCGCGGCGGCATCGTACCCACATCGGTGGGCACGCGTCGCAAGACCTTCGTCGGATGGGTCGGCACCGTCTCCGATCCGCAGGTGATCCTCGACAACGCCCTCGATCAGAACGACCACCTCTCACTGTCGATGTGGTTCGGGACCACCCGACCCGCCGTCACGTTCGACTCGGGTGTCGCCCCGGCCCACGCCTGGACTTCTACGGTCGACCTCGTCGACGGCTGGGTCATCACCGTGTCCGGTGAACCGGCAGCAACCAGTGTCATCGGTGACCGCATCGCAGTGGGCTTCCTACTCGTCGGCACAGGGCTGAGCATCGTGCTCGCTGCGTTCGTGCACGTCCTCGGAAGCGGACGAGGGCGGGCGATGAGGCTCGTCAGCGCTCGTACCGGCGAGCTGCGTCACCAGGCGCTGCACGATCAACTGACCGGCTTGCCCAACCGGGCCCTGGTCGCCGATCGCACCGATCAGCTGCTTGCCCGCACCCGGCGCCAGGGCGAGGTCGGCGTCGCCATGTTTATCGACCTCGACGACTTCAAGAGCATCAACGACACGCTGGGTCACGAGGTCGGCGATCGGCTCCTGATCGCGGTCGCTGCCCGTCTCGTCGCAACGCTGCGCGACGCGGACACGATCGCGCGCACGGGCGGCGACGAGTTCGTGGTCCTGCTCGACGGCTCGACCGCCGAGCTCGATCCCGAGTTGGTCGCGCAACGCGTGCTCGACGTGCTGCGTCACCCGTTCGCGATCGACGGTGTGACGACCCCGCTGCAGATCAATGCCACGATCGGCATCGCAGTCGGTGATCGATGTAACGGCAGTGAACTGCTCCGCGACGCCGACGTCGCACTGCACCACGCAAAATCGACGGGTAAGAACCGGTGCCAGGTGTTCCAGCCGGACATGCAGAGCACGCTGTTGCGGCGCGTCACGCTGCAGTCTGAGCTGCGCACGGCGCTCGATGACGACCAGTTCAGCGTCGTCTACCAACCGATCTACGACCTCGATGATCTCACCCTGATCGGTGCCGAGGCCCTCCTGCGGTGGAGCCATCCCACGCTCGGCAACATCACGCCCGACGAGTTCGTCCCGATCCTGGAGCAGAGTGGTCTGGTCGGTGCTGTCGGCCGGTGGGTGCTCCACGAGGCATGTCAGACCGTTGCCGAGTGGAACCGCTCGGGCTGCGATATCGAGATCTCCGTCAACGTCTCGGGCCGTCAGCTCGATGACCGCGCGATCATCGCGGACATCGACGACGCGCTCGAGGCGAGCGGCCTCGGCCCTCGAATGTTGATCATCGAAGTCACCGAGACCGCACTGATGCGCAATGTCGCAGCGACCGCCGCCACCCTCCGAGAGATCCGTGCGCTCGGTATCCGGATCGCGATCGACGACTTCGGAACGGGCTATTCGTCGCTCGCCTACCTCCAGCAGTTGCGGGTCGACAGCCTCAAGATCGATCGTCAGTTCATCAGGGCGATCGGCACATCGTCGGAGTCCCGTGCGCTGATCAAGACGCTCGTCCAACTGGGACGCGACCTCGGCCTGACGACGCTGGCCGAAGGAGTGGAGACCACCGAGGAGCTGGACCACTGTCGCAACGAACACGTCGACCACGTCCAAGGTTTCCTCCTGTCGCGGCCGCTCGAACGCGCAGACCTGGAGACCCACATCCTCCGCCTCGGTGCACGGCCGATCGGTCGGTGAAGCTGTCGTTCACCGACCCCTGAACCCCGCCCGACAAGCAAGGAGATCTCGTGCCCGACGCACTCGTCGAACGCGACGGCCAGACGATGGTCATCACGATGAACCGCCCCCACCGCAAGAACGCTTTGAGCGGGGCGATGCTCATCCGCATGCACGACGCAATGGTCGAGGCCTCGCACGATCCGGACGTCCGTTGCATCATCCTCACCGGCGCGGGCGGTGACTTCACGTCCGGCGCCGACCTACGCGCAATGTCGGGTGACGGCGGCGACCTGGATCCCGAGATCGACGTCCCGGCGCGCATGGCCACCGACCCCGACATCCACTGGAAAGGGCTGCTCCGCCATTACCGGCCGACCAAGCCGTTGATCGCAGCCGTCGAAGGCGTCGCGATCGCCGGTGGCACCGAGCTGTTGCAGGGCACCGACATCCGCGTCGCCGGAGAGTCGGCCCGCTTCGGCGTCAGCGAGGTCCGCTGGTCGCTGTACCCGATGGCGGGGTCCGCTGTCCGGCTGCGGCGGCAGATCCCGTACACCGTCGCCGCCGAGATCCTGCTCACCGGTAAGCACATCACCGCAGCCGAGGCACTGCACCACGGACTGATCGGCTCGGTCGTCCCCGACGGTCAGGCGTTGGAGGCAGCGAAGGCGATCGCAGCGACGATCTGCGCTGCTGGTCCGCTCGCCGTCGAGGCGGTGCTCAAGACCCTGCACGACACCGACGGGATGAGGGAGGCCGACGCACTCGCCTATGAGTTCGAGTACGGGCAGGCCATCTTCGCTACCGACGACGCCAAGGAAGGGCCGCGGGCATTCGCCGAAAAGCGCGCCCCGAATTTCACGAGGACATGATCACGGTGACCATTCCCGAGACACCGACCAGCGACACGGCGCGGCGGGCCCGCAACCTCGCGGCTGTCGAGGCCGCATTCCGAGGCGTCGGCAACGCCGACGCCGCCGAACAGATGCAGCAGTACACCGACGACATCGTCATCGAGCTGCCGTACACACAACCGCCGAAACGGGTCGAGGGCAAGACTGCCGCACTTGCGTATCTGACGAACGCGTTCGTGGTGTTCCACATGCAGCTGACCATCACCGAGGTGCACGAGTGCCTGGACCCGGACGAGCTCGTCGTCGAGTTCGTCAGCCAGGGCACGGTGGCGACGACCGGCAAGTCCTACGCCAACCAGTACATCAACGTGTTCCGGTTCCGTGAGGGCGCGATCCGCTTCCAGCGCGAGTTCTTCAACCCGAACGCGGCCACACTGGCATTGGTCCCGGCCGCTCCCGCGGTACCGGGCACGGAGGTGTCGCGATGACAGAGACCGAGAAGCTGACATCCACCCAGGTCAGCGCGAGCGCAGGCCTGGACGACTGGCGGGTACTGCTGCGCACGTTGCAGGGGTCGTTCCGGACCGGATCGATGGCCAAGGGCCTCGAATTCGCGACGCGCATCGGCGCTGCAGCGGATGCGGCGGACCACCATCCGGACCTGACCATCACCTACCCACGGGTCCATGTGCTGCTGACCACGCACGACACCAAGGGACTCACCGCTCGCGACGTCGACCTGGCCCGCAGGATCTCTGCGATCGCCGTCGAGCTGGGTGTCACCGCACAACCGACCGTTGCGACCCAACTCGAGATCGCCATCGACGCGCTGGACATCGCAGCCGTCAAGCCGTTCTGGGAGGCGGTGCTCGGCTACCGGTCCAACAGCGCCGACGACTGCGTCGACCCCTACGGACGCGCCCCCGCGTTCTGGTTCCAGCAGATGGACGAGCCGCGCATCCAGCGCAACCGCATCCACCTCGACGTGACGGTCCCGCACGATGTCGCCCAACAGCGCATCGCCGCAGCCCTCGCGGCCGGTGGCACGCTGGTCTCGGACACCGAGGCACCGGCATTCTGGATCCTCGCCGATCCCGAAGGCAACGAGGCCTGCATCTGCACCTGGCAGGGCCGCGACTGACCATGCGGACGGGCTCCCGTTCGACATCACGCATCATTCGGGTCATCTGACCCTGGTGGAATCGGCCCGACGCGCAGATCATCAGGTGATGAGCAGTGTCGCGAATTGGGCCCGGGTCGTGCGGTGAGGCGCATCGTCATCGCCCTCGGGGGGAACGCCTTGTTGCGTCGTGGCGAGATCGCCGACGCTCGTGTCCAGCTCGATCACATCGCCCAGGTCGCGCCCGGGCTGGCAGAAGTGGCCGGCCAATGGGAGCTCGTGATCGTGCACGGCAACGGGCCCCAGGTCGGGATGCTCGCGCTCGAGCGGGAGAACGACCGCGCCCTGACGGCCACCTACCCGCTCGACGCCCTCGTCGCCGAGACCCAGGGCCTGCTCGGCTACTGGTTGCAACAGTCGATCACCAACGCCGGACTCACCGGCCAGATCGCAACGGTCGTCACCCAGACCGTGGTCGACGCCGCGGACCCCGCGTTCGCCACGCCGACCAAGTTCATCGGCAGGAGCTACGACGCGAACGAAGCTCACGGGCTCGCAGCGAGTCATGGCTGGCGCGTCGCTGCCGACGGCGACCACTGGCGACGAGTCGTGCCCAGCCCGGGTCCCGTGCGCGTGATCGAGTCACCGATCGTGGAGGCGTTGCTCGGCCTGGGTGTCACGGTGATCTGCGCCGGTGGAGCGGGATGTGCCGTCACCGAGCACGACGGGCGGCTGAACGGCATCGAGGCCGTCGTCGACAAGGACCACGTCGCAGCACTACTCGCCGACGTGCTCGACGCCGACCTGCTCGTGATCCTCACCGATGTACCCGCCGTCATCTCGGGATACGGCACGCCGACCGCACACCCACTCGGCCACGTCACCGTCGACGAGATCATCACCGAGCACTTCGCCGAGGGATCGATGGGGCCGAAGGTCGCCGCAGCCTGCCACTTCGCCGAACGCACCGGGCGGGTCGCGGTGATCGGGGCCCTCGACGACATCGCCGCAGTGATCGCCGGTACCGCCGGCACCAGGATCACCAGCGCCGCCCACTCCCCGACGGAGGACACCCACGATGTTCGATGATGTCGACGACGAGCTGGCGCTGATCCACCGGTACTGGAGCGCAGCGAACTACCTGACGGTCGCGCAGATATACCTCGCCGAGAACGCGCTGCTCCGCGAGCCACTGCGCGCCGAACACATCAAGCCTCGTCTCCTCGGCCACTGGGGAACGAGCCCCGGTCTCTCGCTGGTGTACGTGCACCTGAACCGCCTCATCCGGCACACGCGCGCGGACATCCTCTACATCGCCGGCCCCGGGCACGGCGGCCCGGCGATGGTGGCCAACGTCTACCTCGAAGGCACGTACTCCGAGGTCTATCCCGAGGTCAGCCGTGACCTCGTCGGCCTCCGCCGCCTGATCCGCCAGTTCTCGACCCCCGGTGGAATTCCCAGCCACGTCGGCGTCCCCACGCCAGGGTCGATCCACGAGGGCGGCGAATTGGGCTACGCACTCGTCCACGCGACCGGCGCGGCGATGGATAACCCCGAGCTCGTCGTGGCCTGCGTGATCGGTGACGGCGAGGCCGAGACCGGGCCGCTCGAGGCGTCGTGGAAGGCGCCGTTCTTCCTCGATCCCGTTCATGACGGCGCTGTGCTGCCGATCCTGCATCTCAACGGTCACAAGATCTCCGGGCCGACGGTGCTCGGTCGCCAGACCAACGACGATGTCAGCGCGCTCCTGCACGCGCACGGCTGGGCGCCTGTCGTCGTGTCCGGCGACGACCCCGATGTCGTCCACCGTGCGCTGGCTGCCGCGCTCGACCAGGCCCACGCCGACATCACCGGGATCCAGCGTGCGGCTCGCAGCGACGGTCTCGTGGGTCGACCGCGCTGGCCGGCGATCATCCTGCGCACGCCGAAGGGATGGACCGGCCCGAAAGTCGTCGACGGCGTACCGATCGAGGGTACGTTCCGGGCTCACCAGGTGCCGCTCGCCAACGTGCGCGACAACCCCGCGCACCTTGCGATGCTGGACGCGTGGTTGCGCTCCTACCACCCCGAGGACCTCTTCGACGCCGACGGTCGTCTGGTCGAGGAGCTGGCCGCACTCGCCCCGCGTGGCGAGCAGCGGATGGGTGCGACGCCCTTCGCCAACGGCGGGCGCCTGCTGATGCCGCTCAACGTACCACCACTCGAACCGTACGCGCTGGACGTGACCTCACCCGGAGCACTGCATCACGAGACGACGCGTCCGCTCGGCAAGCTGCTCCGCGACATCTTCCGGAGCACCGAGGACAGCCGGAACTTCCGTTTGTTCTGCCCGGACGAGACCAACAGCAACCGGCTCGGCGCCGTGTTCGAGGCGACCGATCGCTGCCTGGTCGCAGACACGGCGGCCACCGCCGACGACCACGTCAGCCCGCACGGGCGAGTCATGGAGGTGCTGTCCGAGCACCTCTGCCAGGGCTGGTTGGAGGGCTATCTACTGACCGGCCGGCACGGCATGTTCGCGACCTACGAGGCCTTCGCGATGGTCAGCGCGTCGATGGCGATCCAGCACGCGAAGTGGCTGCAGCACGCCCGCGACCTCGCCTGGCGTGAACCGGTCGCGAGCCTGAACATCTTGCTGACCTCGACGTGCTGGCGCAATGACCACAACGGCTTCAGCCATCAGGGTCCGGGACTGATCGACACGATGCTGTCACTGTCGACCCTGGTCGTGCGGATCTACCTGCCGCCTGACGCGAACACGCTCCTCGTCGCCGCTGACCATGCGTTGCGCAGCCGCGACTACGTCAACCTGCTCGTCGTCGACAAGCAGTCACATCCGCAGTACCTCGACCTGGACGCCGCTCGGGCCCACGCTGCGGCCGGGGCATCGATCTGGGACTGGGCGGGAACCGAAGACGTCGGCGGAGCACCCGCCGAGCCCGATGTGGTCCTCGCCTGTGCCGGTGATGTCCCGACCGAGGAGACCCTCGCCGCCGCTTGGTTGCTGCGCCGACACGTCCCCCACCTCCGGGTCCGCGTCGTGAACGTGATGGACCTGATGGTGCTGCCACCCAACGACATCCATCCGCACGGCATGTCCGCCGATCGGTTCGACGAGCTGTTCACCCATGACGGCGACGTCGTCGTTGCATGGCACGGCTACGCCCGGGCGTTCCATCAGCTGCTCCACGGCCGCAACGAACCGGGTCGGTTCCACGTCCGCGGCTTCACCGAGCAGGGCACGACCACCACGCCGTTCGACATGGTGGTGCTCAACCGGATGAGCCGGTACCACCTCGTCATGGCGGCTCTCCACTCATCGCGTCGCGTGCCCGAGGGTGCCGATGCCCTGATCGCTTACTGTCAGAACATGCTCACCGAGCACCAGGCGCACGTCCGCGAGCACTTCGAGGATCTCCCCGAGATCCGCGATTGGACGTGGCAGTCATGACAGCGAACGCAACCGACAGCCAATCGAGGAGCAGGACCAGATGAGTGCACAACGTTTCGAATTGACCACCTGGGAGTGCATGTCGTTGCTGGGTCAACGAGCAGTCGGGCGGATCTGCATCATCGAGCACGGGTACCCCCTGGCGATCCCGATGTCCTACGCCGTCGTGGCTGACGAGTCCCGAATCGTCATCCGAACCTCGCCGGGCACGATGCTCGGCCGCTACGAGGGACTGGGCTCGTTCGAGGTCGACGACGTCGACCTCGGCAGCGGCGCAGCATGGAGCGTGATCGTGCGCGGAACCATCCGGAGGGTCACCGCGTCCTACGACTTGCCGGACCCGGGTCCGCTGCTCGACGAGGGTCGCACCGAATGGATCACGCTCGAGATCTCGGCCATCAGCGGCCGCCGGTTCGTGGTGCGCACCGCGGAGGACGGATTCTCCGTGGCGTGGCAACTCTCGCCGACCTGACGAGCCACTCCTCAGCCGGCAGCGGTGAGGACCACCTTCAACGCACCCGTGTCGGCTGCGTTGGCGAACACTTCGTACGCACGCTCGAAGTCGGACAGATCGAAGTGGTGGGTGACCATCTTCGCCGCGTCGAGCTGACCGCTCCCGACAAGACTCAGCAGCGTGGGGGTCGAGTAGGCATCGACGAGGCCGGTCGTGATGGTGATGTTGCGGTTCCAGAGGTCCTCGAGGTGCAGCGTCGCCGGCGCCCCGTGCACACCGATGTTGGCGATGTGCCCGCCAGGGCGGATGAGCGACGCAGCCAGCTCGAACGTGGGTGGAACGCCGACCGCTTCGATCGCGACATCGGCGCCGAGCCCACCGGTGAGCGAGCGGACGATCTCCAGCGCGTCCTCGCGCGAATTGTTCACTGTCACATCGGCACCGAACGTCTTCGCCGCTGTCAGCCGGCTGTCGGCCAGGTCGATCGCGATGATGTGCGCCGGACTGAACAGCTTGGCGCCGGTGATCGCGGCGAGCCCGATCGGCCCGGCGCCCACGACGGCAACGACGTCGCCGGGCCGGACGGTTCCGTTGAGGACGCCGACCTCGTAGCCGGTCGGGAGGATGTCAGACAGCATCAGGACGGCCTCGTCGCTCACGCCGGCGGGGACCGGATACGTCGAGAGATCGGCGAAGGGCACCCGGACGAACTCCGCCTGGGTACCGTCGATCAGGTGGCCGAGGATCCATCCGCCACCACCGAGGCATTGCCCGGCGTGTCCGTCGCGGCAGAAGCGACACGTCCCGCACGAGGTGATGCACGAGACCAGGACGCGGTCGCCGACAGCGACGCGGCGCACCCCCTGACCAATCGCCGTGACCGTACGGACGGCCTCGTGGCCGAGAATGCGACCGTCGGTGACCTGCGGAAGGTCACCTTTGAGGATGTGCAGATCGGTGCCGCAGATGGTGGTGGCCTCGACCCGGACGACGACGTCGGTGTCATCGATGATCACAGCGTCGGGAACCTCTTCCCATGCCTTGTTGCCAGGACCTTGGTAGACGAGAGCCTTCATTGTTGTTCCCTTCGTGGCGCAATCGGAATCGTGCTGCTGAGTCACAGTGCGCTGCGTTCAGCGGGCCGGATAGGGCCCTTTGGCTCTTCGTCAGTGAACGATGACCACGGGGACGGCCGCCTGCTCGACCACCGCATTGACCGTCGAACCGAGCAACCCAGCAGCGATCGCGCCGCGACCTTCGGCACCGACGACGAGGAGATCGCCGTCACGGGACGAGTCCAGCAGAGCCGTCGCAGCACCACCTTCGACGAGCAGATCCTGCACCGTCGCGCCGCAGCGCTCGCGCGCTACCTCCACAGAGCGGTCGAGCACCGTCGCGGCATCGATCCGGATCACGTCGCGGATCTGCTCGGCTCGAGTCCCGATGCCGGGATACGCATACTCCCAGGCGTGGACGACGAGGAGATCGACACCATGCAGATCCGCCTCGTCCGCGGCCCACAGCAGCGCCGCATCCGATGGCGCCGACCCGTCCACGCCGACCACGATGCGGTCCGGGCGACCTCGTGATGCAGCGCCGCGGACGATGACCACCGGGCAGGGGCTGTGCCGACCGGCCCATCGTGCGGTACTGCCGAGCCAGAAGCCAGACACTCCCTCGTGCCGGCTGGTCCCGACGACCAGGATGTCGGTCGGGACCAAGCCCTGGATCAAGGACTCACGGGCCGGACCGGCGCAGACCTCGACGCTGATCGTGAGGTCGGGGTACCCCAGCGCGACCGACGTCTTGATCGCCTCGGCGGATGCCGCAGTGCCGTCCCGGATCGTGGTGAGGACATCGCCCATCAACCAGCCCGCTCCGGCCCCGGCGCTGATCGGGAGCTCGTAGCACGCCACGATGCGCAGCGCACTGTGTCGGGCAACTGCCTCCGAGGCTGCCCAGTTCACCGCCTCGACAGAGGATGGTGAGCTGTCATCTCCGACGACGATCTGATTGGTCATCTCTCGATCCTGATCGCTTGTGACCTGCATCGATAGGGCCGTTGGTCACTGCTGCGAGTGTCGGTCCTGGCCGCGGGTCAGTCGCCGGCGCCTCGGGTCAGTTGCCGGCACCGCCTCGGGCCCGTCGCTCGGCGAGCCGGGCCGCGTAGACCGCGGCCTGGGTCCGGTGGCTCATCCCGAGCTTGGTCAACAGGTTCGAGACATAGTTCTTGATCGTCTTCTCGGCGAGGAACATCTGCTCGGCGATCTGCCGATTCGTTCGACCGTCGGCGAGGTGACCGAGGATCGTGGTCTCTTGCGGAGTGAGTGACGCAGTGAGCGAGTCCCGTGGAGGGTTGCGGAGCCGGTCCAGGACGCGCGCGGTCACGACCGGATCGAGCAGCGAGTGCCCTGCGGCGACGCGGCGAACGCTCTGCACGAGATCTGCGCCGCGCACCTCTTTGAGCACATAGCCCGATGCTCCGGCCATGACTGCGTCCAGCAGTGCTTCGTCGTCGTTGAACGAGGTGAGCATGAGACAGCGCAGGTCTGGCATCGTCGACCGCAGATCTCGACAGACCTCGATGCCGTTGCCGTCCGGGAGACGCACGTCGAGGATCGCGACGTCGGGCATCGCCGCAGGGACCCGCTGCAACGCCTCGGCGGCTGTTCCCGCTTCGCCGACGACCTGGAGGTCGTCCGCGCTCTCGAGCAGCTCTCGAACGCCGCGACGCACGATCTCGTGATCATCGAGGAGAAAGACCCGGATCATGACCGAGCCGGAACGAACCACTGCACGCACATGTCCACGGTCACAACCTATCCCCAACGTCGCGTAGCCTCTGAGGGTCGAGGGGACACCAGACGTGACACACGATCAGCTCGTCTACGCCGCGGTCGTCGCGGTGCGGCTGATCCTGCCGCTGTTCATCTCTCGCTATCCCCTGCCGGCGATCATCGGCTCACTCGTGATCGATGCGCTCGATCAGACCATCTTCCAGTCGTTCACCCATCGCAACCTGGACACCTACCAGGTCTACGACAAGGCCCTCGACGTCTACTACCTCACCCTGGCGTACCTCTCCACGATCCGCAACTGGGGCGGCGGACCGGACTTCGCGGTCGGTCGATGGCTCTGGTACTACCGCCTGATCGGTGTCGCGATCTTCGAGTACACGTCGGCTGGGTGGCTGCTGCTCGTGTTCGCGAACACGTTCGAGTACTACTTCATCGCGATCGAGTGGTACAAAGTCCGTCGCGACCCCAATCGGCTGTCGCTGCGCCAGACGTGGAAGATCGCGATCGTGATCTGGGTCGTCGTCAAGCTGCCCCAGGAGTGGTGGATCCACGTCGCCAACCTCGACTTCACGGACTTCCTCCTGCGTCACGTGTTCGGCGCACCGCCCGGATCGGGTTGGGGCACAGCGATCAGCGACCGCCCGCAGGCCGTCGTCGGCCTCGCCCTCGCCGTCGGCGCGTTGGTCGTCGGCGCAATCCGGCTCGCCCGCCGCCTACCGCCCGAGAACTGGCCGACCACACTGGATGCAGACCGTCAGGATGTCCTGATGGGCCTGCGCGTCCCGCGCCGCGAGGCCCGACCCCGAGTATTCCTCGGTTGGGCGTTCGCCGAGAAGGTCGCCCTGGTGACAATGGTGTTGGTGATCTTCGCCAGAATCCTGCCCGGAGCCGAGACCCACATCGGCGCCGTGCTCGCCGTGACGGCCTACCTGCTCGCCGTGAACACGGTGCTCAGCCAGTACCTCGCACGCCGCGGCACCAGTTGGAGGAACACCGCTGTGCAGTTCGCCTGGATGACGGTCGCGAACTTCGCCGTGCTGCTGACGACCGCAGCCGTGATCCGTCGCGGTCGTGTCGAGACGCCGCTGTCGACGACATTCTTCCTGGTCGCGCTGCTCACGTTGATCGTCGTGGTCTACGACCGGTCACACGGCGTCTTCGCAGACCAACAGGCCCAGCGACGCATCGCTGCGCCGAAGTCTCCGAGCGGCCTCGGCGGGGTACTCGGGTGAGCGTGGCGGGGCGGATGGAGATCACGTGGATCGGCCACGCAACCGTGCTGATCGAGATCGGCGGGGTACGAGTCGTCACCGATCCGGCGTTGACGACGTCGATGGCGCATCTGCGCCGCCGACATCCGGCGCCACCGATCGACGAGATCGCCGCCGACGTCGTTGCCGTGTCGCACATCCACATGGACCATCTGCACCGGCCGTCGTTGCGCCGGGTTGCCAGATCGACCACGCGGATCATCGTGCCAACGGGAGCGGAACCCCTCATCCGCAAGCTCGGGTTCACCCAGATCGACGAAATGCGTCCGGGTGACCGCCGTCAGATCGACATCGGCTCACGGGTCCTCGATGTCGAGGCTGTCCACGCAGACCACAGTGGCTCTCGCGGTCCGCACTCGCGTGTCTCGGTCGCCCCGCTGGGGTTCGTGTTCCGCAGCGGCGAGCAGTCCGTGTACTTCGCCGGTGATACCGACCAGTTCGACGCGATGCGCGAAATCGGTCCCATCGACGTCGCCCTGCTTCCGGTCTGGGGCTGGGGCCCGACGCTCGGCGAGCGCCACCTCAACCCGGACACGGCCGCCGAGGCAACGCTGCTGCTGCGGCCGACGATCGTCATTCCGATCCACTGGGGCACATACAGCCCGGTCCGCGCCCGCCGGGGCAGTCCGCCGTGGCTCGACTCTCCCCTGGCCACCTTCCGTGACTCGATCGGCAGGATCAACCCAGCCGTGCGCGTGATCGAACTCTGGCCCGGCGGACGCGTCGTGATCGACGAGTGATGCAGGCGATCAGCCGACCGAACCAGGATCGGCGACCGTCTCGTCGCACGCGAGCAACACCGAGCTCTCCACAGCATGAGTGATCACTCCAGCGGTCGAGCCGACCCGCATCCGGTGAATGCCGGTGAGTCCGCGGGTGCCGAGCACGACGAGGTCGGGATGCTCGTCTTCGAGGATCACGAGCAGTTCATGCGTCGGTTCGCCCTGCGCGGTGCGACGCCGCACCTGTGTATCGGCAGCAGCGAACAGGCCCGTCACGTCGGTGATTGCCTGCTCGACATCGACCGTACCGTCGTCGATCGCGACCACGGTGATCGCCACGGAACTGATCCACGGCATCGCCGCCAACGACCTGGCCGCGGCGGCTGCGTGAGCCGAGCCATCGGCGCAGACCACTGCGGTGAACGTGCGTCGGCCATGGCGGGCGATCAGCATCGGCGCCGGGGGGTGGGCCATCAGCCATTCCGCTGTGCTCCCGAGGTGCATCGCCTTGGCCAGCCCCGGTCCTCGTCGCCCGACGACCAGGAGGTCGGTCGCACGTGACAGCGCCAGTCGGGGGTCCATCTCGCACGTCAACGACTCGACCTCCTTGATCCGCGATTCGGTGAACGGCCGGCGTGGGTTGGTCGGTTGCCATGGGTGCAGCTGGATCCGGTCCGAGTCGAGCCGGAAGTCGGTGGTCGCTTCCGCGGTGACCACCTCGAGCCGCCAGCCCGGCCATTCGTGGCAGTTGATCCACAGCCAGGCGAGGTCGGCGGAGATCGAGCCGTCGTCACCGAGCACGAGTGTCTGATGGGTTGTCATGCCTTCACGCTGACGGATCCGTTTCCCGGCGACCAGGGCCGGAGGTCCCAACTCCGGAGCGGGCGCCTACGAGAGGCGGGTCTCACCGTCGACACCGACCACGTCGAGGACCGCTGTCTCGTCGTTGTGGCTGTGGGTGAACCCGAGCGCCCGCTCGGCGGACACGGTCTCGGCGCTGCGGAACGCGAGGATGTACGCGCGGCGGAAGCCATCGGTGTGGTTGCCGCCGGAGCCGTGCATCACCCGTTCGTTGTGCACGGTGCAGTCGCCGCGGCGGATCGGCATCGTCACGACGTGGTCATCGTCGCGCAGGTCCGTCCCGAGGGCATGGGACGTCCCCCGGCCACCGAACATCGGCGAATGCGGGCGCAGCGACGTCTCGTGCGTCGTGGCCGGCACGAAGCGCATGCACCCGTTGTCGATCGTGGAATCGTCGATCGCCAGCCACACCGTTGCCGTCCGGGTGTCCGGCGTGTCCGGCCAGTAGGCCATGTCCTGGTGCCAGGCGAACACGGCGTCCTCCTTGAAGGGCTGCTTGGCGAGGAGCTGGTCGTAGTCGAGCACCATTTCGTCACCGCACAGCTGACGGGCAACGGAGGCGCTGCGACGCTCGACGATGTTGTCGACCCATGCCGGGTGGTACCGCCGGGGCAGCATCACGTTGACGATCGAGTAGTCAGCGGGATCGCGCCCGTAATCGCCGGCCATGTCGCAGAAGTCTTTGCCCGGCACATCGATCTCACGGCGCAAGAACCGGTCGTAGTCGACGGCGATCGCGGCGATCTCGTCGTCGGAGAGCAACCCGGTGAGGTGCACGAAACCCTGCTCGGCGAACTGCCGGCGGTGTTCGTCGGTGACGGCGTACTCGATGTCGATGTCCACGTACACGTTCTACCGCTCAGCCAAGCAGCTCGCGCATGGCCGAGGCTGCGTCGAGATCGTCCAGTGCGGCGATGGCCCGGTTGCGGAAGGCGTTGGAGAACTCGCGCTGATCCTCCGCGTTGTACGGCGGGACGAGCGACAGGAACGACGCGAGCACCGTGTACCCGGTGTGCACACGGTGCGCGAGCCAGGCCTCGTCGAAGGAGACCTCGGAGCCGCCGAGCCCATGACGCACGTCGAGGTAGTGCTGCAGCAGGTCACGCTCGTGAGCCCGGCGCTCATCCGTTCCCATGCCCATCGTCATGAAATAGCTCACGTCGCGCATCGGGCTGGCGATCGTGAGCAGCCCCCAGTCGAGAAAGCCGACCTGGCCGTGATCGATGAACAGGTTGCCGATGTGCGCGTCACCGTGGATCAGCGTCTGCGGTCCGCGCTCCCACAACGCGATCACCGCGTCCGGGTCGGCGATGTACATCTCGGCCACCGCGACGTATCCGTCCGACAGCACCTCGGCGTGCTGGTCGATGACCTGACGCAGGACGCGCACGGTGAACTCGGTCGAGCCGGGCTGTTTGGTCGGCAGCCACGGACGGAGCGCAGCCAGACGATCGTCGTCCTCGAACCAGACATGGAGGCGAGCCAGATCAGCGAGCGCTCCACGGGCCAGATCGGCGGGAATTCCCCACGTGCCATCCGAGATCGAGCAGCCGCTCGCGTTCAGATCCTCGAGCAGGAGCAGGAATGCCCCATCGTCGTCGGACGCCGCGAAGTAGCTCGTCGGGACCCGCATCTCGATCGACGGTGCGAGATCCGCGTAGAACCGGGCCTCGCGCGCTCCCATGCCCGTTGCTCCGATGGCGATCCGGTGGGCCAGATCGAGCGACGCCATCTTGCAGAACAGCGTGTCCGGAGCGCCGGCGCGCTCGTCGTACGTCACGCCGAGGCGCACGTGGTGGTTGGTACTGCCACGTTCGTCGAGCAACTCGACCGAACGTACGCGAACGCCGGGATGACGCGTCCGGAGTGCATCCGTGAGCCACGCTGGCGTGATACTGCTGGGATCGACCGGCAACGGCTGCATGATGAACCTCCTGTGCCGAGTTCCCCCAGGTCCCCGGCGCCGGGACTGTAGACCGCGCGTCGACCCCTCGGTTCACCGGGGCCAGCACATGCGTCGATGTCATGCCGGGCAACGCAAACCCGTCCGCTGGTGACCACCGCGTACTAGAGTTGGCACCATTACTGCCACAACGATGCCGACAGACGGAGGGGACACCGTGATCTGCTGGTTGGACAAGAGATGGGCCATGATTGACGCGGTCGGCAGGTCCGCGCGCACAGCCAGGTAGCGGCCGACGATGTCCGCAGTGCATGTTCTCGTGTGGATCGACCACCAGCGGGCCCGGCTGATCGAGCTCACCAACGGTGAGACGAATGCCATCCGACTCGGATCCGATGCTCCGCCCGAAGCCGGCCGCGCATCGATGCCCGATGCTCGGCCGATCGATGTGCAGATCGCGTTGTTCGCCGACGTGGCCGACACGATCAGCGACGCAGCGAGCGTGGTCATCGCCGGTCCCGGCAACGACCGCCAGGCGCTGGCGCGTTACCTGAAGGCGAACCACCCCGCCATCGGCGGGCGCATCATCGCCGTCGAGCAGATGGGCCAGGCCACCGACACGATGCTGCGCACCTACGCGCGCACGTACTTCCGCCTGACCGATCGGCCGCGCTCAGTCTGATCCGCCGACTCGCGTCATTCGCGATGGACAGCGCGGCATCGTGCGGAGTTACGTTGTGCAGAGTTCTTCGACGACGCGAGAGCGAGACCACGTCCGAACTCGACAGCCGCGACGGTGTCGGTCTGCGCTTGAATCGGACGGCACTGACGAGCGACGAGCAGTGCCACGGCACCGGAGCACGCCTGGTCGTACTGTGACCAGGGCGGACCGATGTTCCTGTTCGCAGACGAGCCCCCAACCATCGTCACGCCGGGCGACGGCAGCACCGAGGTCTCCTTCACCGGCTTCTTGTCGAACAGCGGCCTGAAGCGGTTCGCCGAGAATTGCTCCACGAACACCTTCACCGTGCACATGCGGCCGTATGCCCCGAAGTCCACCGACGGGCAGAGCTTCGTCAGCGCCAAGTACGGCCACGTCGTCATCGCCACGGTGCACCTCGACTTCCAGGACCACACCGGATGCTCGGCCCGCATCCACGGCTTCCCTGAAGTCGCCGAGCAGTGTTCATCGAGGCGATGAAGACGATCGACGGCTGGACGGTGACGCCGAAGGCAATGGATCTGGGCAATGCCAGCGACTCGTACGTGGTCATGCGCGACCTGTCCGGGGCGAAGGTGCCACACGTCTACGGCAACGACGGGTTGGCCACCCAGGTCGCCATTGGATGAACCGTCGACGAACCGTCGACCCCGCCCGTCACGAACGCTGAGTGCCGACCTTCAGCTCGCGGAACGGAACGCTGGTGTCGACTGACGGCTCACGGGGTAGGCCGAGCACACGCTCGCCGATGATGTTCCGCTGGATCTCGTCGGTCCCGCCGGCGATGCCGTTCTGGAACGAGTTGAGCACGTACTTGCTGAGGTGTGACGCACCCGACGTCTCCGCGTCCCAGGCAACCGACGACGGTCCGGCGATCTCGAGTGCGACCCCGCGATAGAACCAGGAGATGTTCGACCCCATCAGCTTGCCGAGCGAGCCGCCGGGACCAGGTGTCTTGCCGGCCTTCATCTCGGCGCGGGTCCGCATCGCAACCATCGACTTGGTCGACTCCATGCAATACAGGCGCATCAGCTGGTCGCGCACGACGGGGTTCTCGATCGCACCGTTGGCCTTGGCCAGCCTCACCAGCTGATCGAACTGCGGCTGACTGACCGAACCGGCACCTGCGGAGCCGATGGCCACACGCTCGTACATGAGCATGCTCGTCGCCAGTCGCCATCCTGCGTTCATCTCACCGACCAGCCAGCCCTTGGGGATGCGCACGTCGGTGAAGAACACCTCGTTGAAGTGGTTGCCGCCATCGATCTGATGGATCGGGCGGATCTCCACCCCGGGCGCCTTCATGTCGAGGATGAACATCGAGATACCGCGATGCTTGACCTGCTCGGGGTCGGTGCGCACGACCACGAGGCCGTAGTCGGACTTGTGTGCGAGCGTCGTCCAGACCTTCTGACCGTTGAGTATCCACTCGTCACCGTCGAGCTCGGCCTTGGACTGCAGGCTGGCGACGTCGGAGCCGGCACCGGGCTCGGAGAACATCTGGCACCACAGCGTGCGGCCCGCGATCATGTCGGCGAGGAAGGTGCGCTTCTGTTCCTCGGTGCCGTACTCGGCCATCATCGGCAAGCACATCCCGTGGCTGATGATGAACTCGCTGTCCTGGGGCGCGTAGGCCGCCTTCTCCTCGCGCCAGATCTTGTCGTGCGCACTGGTGAGACCGGCGCCACCGAACTCGGCCGGGTAGGTGATCCCAGCCAGACCCTCGGCTGCAGAGCGGGCGAGGAACTCCTGGTTCCACTCGAAATCGACCTGCCCGGCGGCGCGGTGGTTCGCATCCAGGAAGGCTCGGCACTTGGCGCGGAACGCGTCGGCATCGGCCGCGCTGAGTTGGTCCGCCGTTTGTTCAATCGTCATGGTCATGCCCACACCCCTCGTTGACATACTGTATGTCGACATATAATATGCCGACGCACCACACACGAGTCAAGGCCAGCCCTACGCACCCGACATGAGGACGCACCGTTGCCGAAGGATCCGACCGCTCACGAACTCGATGCACCACCGTGGCTGCGTGTCGAGTCGACACTCATGTCGACGGCACGCGCCGTACGAGAGGCGTTCGACGCCCGCTTCGCTCCACTCGGCCTGAACCTCACCCAGGCCAGCGTCATTGCCTACCTGCAGGAGTTCGGCCCGGTCAGCCAGACCCAGATCGCCGACCACCTGAAGCTCGGCCGGGCAGCGATCGGCGTCATCATCGACCGGTTGCAGGAGCGTGGCCTCACGACCCGGCTCGCCGACGCGGTCGACCGACGGATCTGGCGTGTCTCGCTCTCGGGGACAGGGGTGGCCATGGCGCTGCAGATCCGCGGCATCGACGAGGTGCTGCGCGCCGAGATGCGCGACGGCATCACCCGCGAGGAACGTCAGGCTCTGGCATCCGTGCTGACGCGCCTGCAGCTCAACCTCGAACGGGCAGCATCGTTCCCAACAACCACCATCGCAACAACACACATCGCATCAACAACGGAGACACCATGACAGAAGCAGTGATCGTCGACGCCGTCCGCACGCCCGGGGGCAAGCGCAACGGCAAGCTCAAGGATTGGCACCCGGCCGCATTGGCCGCACACGTCCTCAACGCGCTCGTCGAGCGCAACGACCTCGACCCGGTGCTGGTCGACGACGTCATCATGGGCTGCGTCTCCCAGGTCGGACAGCAGGCGCTGAACGTGGGCCGTAACGCCGTGCTGACCGCCGGCTGGCCGGAGAGCGTGCCCTCGACCACCATCGACCGCCAGTGCGGCTCCAGCCAGCAGGCGATGCACTTCGCTGCGCAGGGCGTCATCGCCGGGGCCTACGACATCGTCGTCGCGGCCGGCGTCGAGAGCATGAGCAACGTGCCGATGGGTTCGTCCGTTGTCCAGTTCACAATGGGCTCGCCGTTCCCGCAGGAGATGGTCGACCGCTATGCCGAGACCGGCCTACCCCCGCAGGGCATCGGTGCCGACATGATCGCCGTCGAGTACGGCATCACGCGCGAGGACCTCGACGCCTTCGGCGCGCAGAGCCAGCAGCGTGCCGAGCAGGCCACGGCCGAGGGCCGCTTCGAGCGCGAGCTGATCCCGGTGCCGTACGACCTCGACGGCACCAAGGAGATGCTGACTGCCGACGAGGGCATCCGCCCCGGCACGACGGCCGAGGGCCTCGCCAAGCTGAAGCCGGCGTTCAAGGAAGACGGCCTGATCACGGCCGGCAACTCCTCGCAGATCTCCGACGGCGCCTCCGCCGTCCTGATCATGAGCGCCGCGAAGGCTGCCGAGCTCGGCCTCAAGGCCCGGGCCCGGTTCCACGCCTTCGCCGTCGTCGGCACCGATCCGGTGACGATGCTCAAGGGCCCGATTCCGGCGACGAAGAAGATCCTCGAGAAGACGGGCATGAGCATCGACGACATCGACCTGTTCGAGGTCAACGAGGCCTTCGCCTCCGTCGTGCTCGCCTGGGCCAAAGAGACCGGTGCAGATATGGCCAAGGTCAACGTCAACGGCGGCGCGATCGCACTCGGTCATCCGCTCGGCTGCTCCGGCACCAAGCTGATGGCGACGCTGCTCAACGAGCTGGAGCGCACCGGCGGCCGGTTCGGCATGCAGGTCATGTGCGAGGGCGGCGGGCTGGCCAACGCCACCATCATCGAGCGCCTCGACTGATCGAGCGCGGAGGACTCCCGAGTCCCGACCGGACATCGACGCCCCGTCGGGACAGACTGAGCGGGTGAGATCGTTGCGCGCGCTCATCATTGTGCTCGTTGCGTCCGTGGCATTCGTTGCGTGCGGCGCCGACGGGTCCGACCGCGCGAGCGGCAACGGTGGGTCGGGTCCCGAGACAGCAGTCGCGCCAGCGTCCAGTGGGTTCACCGCCGCGCTGGTCGGCGGCGGTCAGTTCGACGGGTCGACCCCGCGGGCACGTCCACTCGCAATGTGGTTCTGGGCGCCGACTTGAGTCATCTGCAATCGTGAAGCCACCTCGGTCGAGGCGGCAGCAGCCGAATGGGCCGGACGGGTCGACTTCGTCGGCGTCGCCTGGTCCGGCGACGAATCCTCCTACCAGGCGTTCATCGACAAGTACTCGCTGACGTTCCCCCAGGTGAGCGACACCAACGGTGACATCTACGCCAAATTCCAGATCTTCGGCCAGCCTGCGTTCGTCATCGTCGACGTCGACGGAACGGCGCACACCCACCTCGGGGCGACGGAACGGGCCGAGTTGGATCAGCTGCTCACGGAGTCGCTGCAGAAATCCTGAGAACTTTGTGACATCGGGTGCGTCTCGGTCATGGACACGTGCGTGCCACGTGGGCACGTGATCCGAACAGACCACAGGAGCCACCCCGTCATGAGTCAGACCGAATCCCCCAACGAGATCACCGACGCCGTCGAGGAGTCGCCGACCCCGAGCAGCCTCAGCCGCCGTGCCTGGCTGGGCATCGCCGGCGCCGGCGCTGGCATCGCCGGAGCCGCACTGCTCGGCAGCGGCCGCGCCGCAGCAGCCGACCTCGACCCCGTCCTGGTCGGTGGCACGCACACCGGCAACACGGCGACGAGCTTCGAGAACACCACGGCCACTGCGCCGATCGCCGGCCCGGCCAACGCACTCAAGGGTGTCATCAACTCGGCTACCAACGGCAGCCACACGATCCTCGGCACCACCGCTGGCGACGGGCATGCGATCGCCGGTGTGGCGACCAAGCTCGACAACGGCCGTGGCGCGACCTGGGGCCGTCACCTCGGTGCCGGTGCAGGCGTCGAGGGCGAGAACACCGCACAGAACATCGCCATCGCCGGTGCGGCCAACGGGGTCAAGGGCATCATCACCCAGGCCACCAACGGCAGCCACTCCGTGCTCGGTATCACTGCCGGTGGCGGACACGCCGTGGCCGGTGACATCCCCGCCACGGCACCCAACACGGTCGCTGCGACCTGGGGCCGCCACATGGGTGTCGGTGCCGGCATCGGCGGTATCTCCGTCGGGGGCTACGGCGGCGAGTTCGTCGGCGGCAAGGCGTCCGTGCGCCTGATCCCGAGCACCGGTGTCGCAGCAGGCCCGCCCGCGGGCGCCGGTCACCTCCGCGGCGAGCTGTACGTCGACGGCGTCGGCGACGTCTACTACAACGAGAGCGACGGCGCGAACTTCACCCGGCTCAACTCCCAGGGCGGCACGAGCCTGCTCACCGACCCGAAGCGCGTCTACGACTCGCGTTCGTCGGGCGGCAAGTTCGGTCTCGCCGAAGTCCGCAAGATCAACCTCGGCCAGCCCGGTGGGGCCAGCGGCGCCGTCGTCAACCTGACGGTGACCGAGACCGACGCCGGCGGCTACGTCACGTTGTACAACGGTGACTCGCCGACGAAGCCGAACACGTCCTCGATCAACTGGAAGGCTGTCGGCACCGACATCGCCAACTCGCTGCCCGTGGCGATGAGTGCCGACGGCAGCATCAACATCTACGCGAACAGCGCCACCCACGTCATCATCGACGTCATCGGCTACATCAACTGAGCCGCTGAGGCGGATCAGGTGAACTCGGCCCGGGAGACGAGCACGTCTCCCGGGCCGCGGATCTCGATCGCGGAGATGTCCGTACGAAGGATCGCAGCGTTGCACCGGCAGTGGATCGGGAGCTCGGCTCCGACGTACCCACC
>JANXUX010000147.1 GCA_025351965.1 Actinomycetes bacterium
CCCGCGTGCCTGCACGCGAGCTCTCCTTGAGTGACGCACCCGCAGGCCGAAATACGTGAACACACAACACTTGGAGAACACATCATGATCAAGCCCCGCAACATTCTCGTCGCACTGGCTGCGGGCACGTTCGTGCTCGCCGCCTGCTCGGCCGAGTCGACCGACTACAAAGCAGCCGCCGAGAAGGCGATCACCGGCGACAGCGGCCTCGGCAAGGGCTCGAAGGCCACCTGCGACAAGCCGGCCTCGACCGATGTCGGCACCACCTTCGAATGTGTCGGCACCACCCCCGATGGCACCGAAGTCGCGCTGACCGCGACGATCGACAAGAAAAACCACGTCATCGTCGGCAACCCGACCGACACGGCCACTGGCGACAGCACCGTCACCGACGAAACAGTCGCTGGCGACTCGACGGAGACCACCGTCGGCAGCTGATCCTCCGGGATCTCATCAGCCCCACGACGACGATGCCCCCGCTCCGGCGGGGGCATCGTCGCGTCTCAGCGGTACAGCGTCTCGTTGAACGACTTGAGCACGGGCCCGGACGGGCCGGCTGTGATCCGGCTGACGGCGGCCTGATCGAGGTGGCAGCGCCAACTCATCGACACGTCGCAACCGAGCGCCCACGAGATCGCGGCCTTGATCGGTGAGACATGGCTCACGACGACGACGATCTCCGTGCGCGCCAACTCGAGCACTTCCTCGGCAGCAGCACGGACGCGGCGATCCATGGTGTTCATCGATTCGCCGCCGGGAGGCGCATAAGAAGAGTCGATTCGCCAGTTCGCCCACACATCACGCGGGATGTCCGCCAGCGGTCGACCGTCGAACTCGCCGTAGTCCAGTTCGATCCAGCGATCGTCGATGACGCATGGAGCATCGAACTTGGCCGCAGTCTGACAAGCCCGGGTCAACGAACTGCTGATGACCCGATCGACTCGCCCGATCGCCGCCGCGACCTGGGTTGCCTGGCGCTCACCGACATCGTCGAGCGGGTTGTCGAGGCGACCCTGGAGCAGGCCTGCTGCATTCCCGCCGGTACGGCCGTGACGAACCAGGATCAACACGTTGTCAGTGAACCACAGGCTCAGCGTCGTCGTCGCACGGGCCGGAAGCCCTGCGGCGCAATAGTGGCGACCGGGTCGAGTCGACCGGTGCGCAGGAACTCCATCCGTCGTGCAGGTGAACGCAACCCGAACGTTCGCCAGACCCAGACGAGCATTGCTGCACCGAGCAGTTCGAGCGGGAGGTCGAGGATGCCCCGGCTCACGACCGGCAGCGGGTCGTCCTGGAAGTGAACGCCACCGAGCGGCCACCAGAACAGACGGGCCTTGGTGAAGGCTCCGTCGTAGACGAGGTGCAGCATCATCCCGATCGGGATCGCCAGGGCGCGCTTGCGCCAGCGTTTGCGGCCGGCGCTGGCGAGGACGACTCCGAGCAGGACGGCGATGCTCACCGTGATGCTGTGGAACGCCCTCGCCCCGCCGAACCACACATCGATCGCGTCGGGCAGGAGCGCTCCGACGCAGAGCAGGCGGTAGTCGAACGCCGGCGCACGGAACACGAACCAGACGGACACGATCGCCGTGCCGCAGAACCAGAGGAGCACGGTCAGCGGACCAGCAGGCGTCCGCAGTTCGAGCACTCGACGAGCTCGTCGATCGGCGCCCGCTTCATCTCGTCGACCTCGCCACGAGACAGGTCGAGATGGCAGCCCTCGCAGCGCAAGCCGTTCAGCTTGGCGACGGCGACACCGTTGTGGGCGAGGCGCATCGAGTCGTACCGACCGAGCATCTCCGCGTCGAACTCGCTCCGCAGCGCCTCCCGGACAATGGTGCTGGCAGCGATGTCGGCCTCGCTCGCGGCCCGAGCCGCCGCAGCGCGCTCGGCTGCCACGGCAGCGGCGTCGCGCACCAAGGATTCCTTGGCCGCGTTCTCGGCGAGGTCGGCCTCAGCCTCGGACAGGCTGTCCATCGCTGCCAGTTCCTCGTCGTCGAGGTCCGAACGCTGCGCGTTGAGCAATGCGATCTCGTGCATCAGGGCCTCGGCTTCACGTGGCGCGATGACAGTCTTCAGCTGCTGTTCCAGACGGCTGCGCTTGATCGCGATCGCTGCGTTCGCGTGCTCGGAGACCGTGATGGCAGCCTCCAGCTCGGTGATCCGGCCCTGCAGCTGAGCGTGCGTGCGACCCCAGGCCGCAACCTCGGCGTCGGCACCGTTCGAAGCAACGACCTCGGGCAGCTTGGGCATCCTGTTGCGAAGCAGATCGATGTGCGAGTCCGTCAATTGCAGTTCGAGCAACTTCTCCGATGTCATCTATTTCCCGTTGATCGTCGCGCCCGGAACCCCGGTCCCACAGTTGTACACCGTAACGCCGGCGATCGGCACGGTCGGTAGGGGTGCATGCGGATCGAGAACGTCCGGATCGATCGTGGTCTGCGGCGGTAAGGGCTGATAGACCACCGGTGGTGCCGTTGGCGGGGTGGTCTCCACAGGCACCTCGCCCTCGACCGTCACGGGCGGCGCCTGAGTCGTCGGTGGCGCGTTCGGGCCCACCGGGGCGCCGCTGACGAGCTTGCCGGCGCACTCGTTGCCCGGCAGGAGCAGACGCACGGGCGGCCGGGTGAGGGCGGGCGGCGCTGGCCAGTCGCTGTTCGGGACCTGGGCCAGCGCGGCGTCGGTGTACAACTTCCAGATCTTGGAGGGATAGGTGCCGCCCTGCACGTTCTTGACGCCATCACGGAGGAACTCGGGGATGCTGTTCATCTTGATGTAGCCGTTCGGGTTACCGACCCACACAGCGGTCGCCAGTTCTGGCGTCATCCCGACGAACCAGGCATTGGTGTTGTCGTCCTGGGTCCCGGTCTTGCCGGCCGCGACGCGTCCGTTGGCGAGCGGGTAGTGCCGTCCGGTGCCACGCGTGATCACGCCCTTGAGCATGCTGATCTCCGTCAGCGCGACGCCGGGGTCGAGCACCTGCGTGCCGGGGTCGTCGTGCACGTACATCGGCGATCCGTCAGCGAGATCGATGTGCTCGACGAAGTAGGGCTCATGATGCAATCCGACGTTGGCGATGGTCTGTGCACCCGACGCCATGTCGAGCGGGCTCATCTCGTTCGCACCGGTCGCGAAGCTGGCGTAGGGGTGGATGATGTCGGCGCCGCGTTGGGCCTTGGTCTGACCCGCATACAGGTACGACGACTGCGTCATCCGGTAGGTGGTGTCCACGACCCGGTGCAGACCGACCACCTGGGAGAGGCGGGCGAAAGCACAGTTGATCGACAGCGCAGTCATCGTCGAGAGGGTGTCGACCGACTGGGTCGCACCGCTACCGATCACGAACGGGTTCTTCTGGTCGTCCGGGTTCGGGAGTGTGCACGGCAGGACGCCGTCGATCAGGTCGTTCGGTTCGGCACCAGCCTCCAACGCAGCACCGAGGACGAAGATCTTGATGCTCGATCCCGTCTGGCGGGGAACGAGTGCCATATTGACCTCATTGACGTTGCGTTTGAAGCCACGACCGCCGACCATCACGCGCACGGCACCGCTGGCCGCGTCGAGCGACACGATCGCGGCGTCGAAGCCCTGGGTCGTGTCGGGCAGGGCGTTGCGGGCGAACTCCGCCGCAGCCTGCATCCCAGGGTCCAGCGTCGTGTGGATCTGCAGCCCACCACGCAGCAGCGTGCTGCGGCGCTGCTGCTCGTCGGAGCCGAGGATGTTGGAACGGTTGAGCAGGTAGTCCTGTAACGCCTCGGTGTAGTACGTCGGAGCATTGTCCCGGCCGGGCAGGTTCTGGGCGACTTCGGGGATTGGCCAGGTGGCGAGGTAGTTGAGCGCGACGGCCTCGGTGATCATGCCCTCGTCAACCAGACGAGTCAGCACCTGCTCGAACCGGGCCCGGGCCCGTTCGGGCTGCCGAAACGGGTCGTAGCCCGACGGCGAGCGGATCAGGCCGGCAAGGAAAGCGCCCTGGACGAGGGACAGCTGATCGACCTTCTCGCCGAAGTAGGTCTCCGCCGCAGCCGCCAGCCCGTAGGAGTTGTTGCCGAAGAAAATCGTGTTCAGGTAGCGCTCGAGGATCTGGTCCTTGGTTTCGATCTTTTCGAGCATGAGCGCGTAGTGGACCTGCAGCAGCTTGTACCGGCCATCGCGAGGCAGGCCGGCGAGGAACTCGTTCTTGACGACCTGCTGGGTGATCGTGGACGCCCCCTGGCGGGTCGCTCCGGACGAGAAATTGCTCAACGTCGCTCGGATCAGGCTGCGGACGTTCACGCCGTCGTGGGTGTAGAACTCTTTGTCCTCGACCGCCAGTACGGCCTTGACGACGTCGGGGGGAACCTGAGCGAGGGCGAAGGGCTGGATGTTCTCCTGCTGGAAGATCGCGATCTCGGCGCCGCTGCGGTCGTAGACGTAGCTGCGTTGGGCCAGCGGCTCGAACGGTGGCAGCGACGTCGGCAGTTCGTCATGGGAGTTGGCGATGCCCCACAACCGCGGCGCAATGGCCAGGGTGACGCCGGTGACGAACAGCGCAGCGGCCAGCACCGTACCGATGAGGCGGAAGATCCACGAGACGCGTCGCACAACGGCCATACGCTACTTCGCTCGGTGTTGGCACGGGTGGCAGGCGAACCGTGGCCTCGCGCGGCAGGTGCGTCACTCGTGCGTCGCTGTCTCATCGGTAGTCTGCGGCGATGACCGCACTCCGACCCTTCCGTTTCGGCGTCCAGGCGTCCACCGCCGCCAACCGCGCCGACTGGGTGTCCCTCGCCCACCGCGTCGAGGCCAATGGCTACAGCGCGCTGACGATGCCCGATCACTTCGGCAACCAGCTCGCACCCGTGCCGGCGCTGATGGCCGCAGCCGACGCAACGACGACGCTGCGCATCGGCGCGCTGGTGTGGGACAACGACTACAAGCACCCACTCGTCCTGGCCAAGGAACTCGCGACGATGGACGTGCTGTCAGACGGTCGGGTCGAGATCGGTATCGGCGCCGGTTGGATGATCAGCGACTACACCGAAGCGGGCATGCCCTACGACTCGCCGAAGGTCCGCATCGACCGCTTCGTGGAGGGACTCGCCGTGATCAAAGGCGCGATGGGCGCCGATCCCTTCTCGCACACCGGCGAGCACTACACGATCACGAACCACAACGGGCTGCCCAAGCCGGTGCAGGGTCCGTGCCCGCCGATCCTCATCGGCGGTGGCGGCAAGCGGGTGCTCGGGATCGCTGCGCGAGAAGCTGACATCGTCGGCATCAACGGCACGATGACCGCTGGGGTCGTCGGCCCCGATGCGATCTCGACGATGACGGCCGAGGCGGTCGACGAGAAGGTGGCGATCGTCCACTCAGCCGCCGGTGACCGGATGGCAGAGATCGAGATGAACGTCCGCGTGTTCATGGTCAACGTCACGACCGAACGCGAACGCGTCATCGAGTCGTTCACCAAGGGCCTTGGCGTGCCCCCGAGCTTCATGGTCGAGTCGCCGTTCGCGCTGGTCGGCACGCCGGAGAAGATGATCGAAGACCTCCTGTACCGCCGCGAGAAGTGGGGCTTCAGTTACATCATCGTCGGCGCAGAGGACGTCGAGTCGTTCGCTCCGGTCGTGGCCGCGCTGGCCGGCAAGTAGGGCCGGGCGTCATGGCGAACCGTCCGGTCCGGGTCGGGCTGTGGGGTGCCGGGATGATCTCTGGCGCACACGGCGCCGCAGCCGCGTGCTTGCAGATGCCGCTCGTCGGCGTCGCCTCGCGCAGCGCCGAGCGCGCCGCGGCGCAAGCCGCACGGCTGTCGACGACGCCGCTCGCCTACGCCGACCTCCCCGGAGACGCCGACGTGGTTGTGGTGTCCACTCCCCCACAGATGCACGCTGGCGACACGTTGCGTCTGCTCGCCGCTGGCGCTTCCGTCGTCGTCAAGAAGCCGCTGTGCACGACCCTGGCCGACGCCGACTCTCTCGTTGCCGCGGCTGCCGAGCACGACCAGCGCGTGCTGTATGCAGAGAACCTGGCCTACGCGCCAGTCGTGGCGAAGCTCATCGCGATGGTCGGGGGCCTCGGCCCGCTGACCCATATGGAGATCCGCACGATGCAGGCGCTACCGACATGGGGCGACTTCACGAGCGACGAGTGGGGCGGCGGCGCGTTGTTCGACCTCGGCGTCCATCCGCTCGCGCTGGCCGTGCTCGCCTCGGGCGCTGCAGGCGCCGGACCCGTCGTGTCGGTCAGCGCGTCGCTCATCGGCGGCGAGGGCCACAACAGTGACGAGCACGCCGAGGTCGAGCTGACCTTCCGCAGTGGTCTCGTCGGTCACGTCGTATCCAGTTGGCAGGCGGGCCCAGCGCACGTCTGGGACGTCCAATTGAGCAGCGCGACAGGTGTGCTGCGCGCCGACTTCTGGCCTCAGCCATCGCTCGAGCACAACGGGGAGCCCGTGCCACTGCCGGCGAGCGGCCTACCACTGCCCTTCGTCGAGGACCTCGGCTACTTCGGCCAACTGCGTGCGTTCGCCGACGACATCGCGACCGGGCGCACCCCGTTCATGGACGTTGCGTTCGGCCGGATGATCCTCGACATCGTGTGCGCCGCGTATTCGTCAGCGGGTCACGGCGGCGCACCGGAAGCGGTGCCGTTCAACGGGCCACGCGACCGGACGCCGCTCCAGCTCTGGCACGGTGATCAGGAGTAGCGGGCCTTCGCGAACACTTCGCGCACCATCGGCTCGAAGTGCTCGAGCGGGTAGGTCTCACCGTTCGGGTCGAACGCGATCTGGTCCCACTCGTCGGTGAACTGCGCCGTCAGCGCGTAGGCCGGATGGCCGACGAACGCATCGCGCTTGTTCGGGTCGGCGCCGAAGTGTGCGTAGTAGTGCTTGCCCTGGAAGTCCTGGTGGACCTGCAGCATCCACGCGACGTCGGGCCGCACATAGGGGCGCAGCATCTCGGCCGCGATCGCACCGTGGTTGGGCACGCTGACAGCCTTGCCCACGTCGTGGCACAGCGAGGCGACGATGACCTCGGTGTCGGCACCCGCCTGCTCGGCGAGCGTCGCGGTCTGCAGGCAGTGGGTCAGCTGATCGGTGGCGAAACCGTCGGTGATGGCTGCCAGCGAGCGAAGCATGGCCAGGATCGATTCTGCGACGCGGGTTTGGTGCTCGAAGGTCTGACGACCGATCTCGGCCCACTCCTCGGCCGTGGACTCGTCCATCCGGGTGAAGGTTGCATTCGACATCCGCCAAGTCTTCCACGTCCACGTGACACCTACCATGGCGTGATGGATCTCGTCACTCAGAAATACGTCTCGATCACCACCCTGCGTCGGTCCGGCGAGGCCGTGTCCAGCCCGGTGTGGATCGCACCGTTGGGTGATGGCACGTTCGGCTTCACAACCGACGGCGATTCCGGCAAGGTCAAGCGTCTGCGCAACAACAACGCCGTCACGCTGCGACCGTGCACGATGCGCGGCGCCGTCGCACCGGACGCACCGGTCGTCGAGGCAACGGCGGTCGCTGTCGAGGGCGAGGCCTACGCCTCCGTCCACCGCGCGATTGCCAAGAAATACGGGTTCGTCGTCACCCTGATGGGCATCCCCGCCAAGATCACGAAGCTGTTCGGCAAGCAGGACTCGACGGTCGGCATCGTCATCACCCTGTCGCCCACACCCACGTCTCCGGAGAGCTGAACAGCCGCCGCAGCTGAACGCCCACCGGGGCCCAGTCGGACGGCTCAGCCGTGCGGCACCACCGCGACGGTACGCGTCGTCGAGTAGAAGTCGATGCCCGCCGTGCCCTGCTCGCGCTGGCCGTACGACGAGTCCTTGTCGCCACCGAACGGTGAGTAGAAGTCGACACCGCTCGTCGGGGCATTGACCTTGACGAGCCCGGTGTGCAGTCTGTCGGCGCACGACAGCAGCTGATCGATGTCACGACCGTGCACGGAGCCGACCAGGCCGTAGCGGACCGAGTTGGCCAGCGCGACGGCTTCGTCGACGCTGCCGACCCTCTGGATGATCGCGAGCGGTCCGAACACCTCTTCGCACGCCAGTCGGTGACTCGCCGGGACGTTGTCGAACAGTGTCGGGCTGACGTACCACCCGGGCCCGGGAGCAGCAGCGGGAACGCCGCCGCCGGCGAGCACCCGCCCTCCGGCTGCGACGCCCGCGGCGATGGCCTCGAGCACGCGCTGGCGCGATGCGTCATTGATCAACGGGCCGACTGCGTGGCCGGGATCGGACGGATCACGAGGGGACATCGCACCGACCGCAGCGGCAAGCGCGTCGACGATGTCGGTCCGGTCACCGACGACGATGATGCGTCGCGTCGCCGTGCACTTCTGCCCGGCGAAACCCATCGCTGCGCCGGCGATCATGGCCGCCACGCGCTCGGCATCAGCGTCGGGCAGCACGATGGCGGCGTTCTGGCCGCCCATCTCGGCCTGCACCGGCACGCCGTTGGTGGCTGCGTCGACGACCACGCGGCGACCGACGGCCGACGAACCCGTGAACGACACGACGTCGGCCTCGGCAACGATCGCCGCGCCGGTGTCACCGTCACCGTGCAGGACGCTGAACAGTCCCTGCGGCAGCAGCGGCGAGAGGATCTCGGCGAGCAGATCGGCGCCGGCCATCGAGTCCGGTGACGGCTTCAGCAGCACAGCGTTGCCCGCCGCCAGCGCCGGTGCCGCCTTCCACATCGGAATGGCCAGCGGGAAGTTCCACGGCGTGATCAGACCGGCGATGCCATACGGGTGACGCCGGGCGAACAGCAGACCACCGAGCGACGGCGGGAAGGTCGAGCCGTCGGCGGCGAAGCTCGCCTGCGCGTAGTAGCGCAGGATCGCCACCGTGCGCGCCACCTCGCCCGCTGCCTCCAGCACGGGCTTGGCGACCTCGCGCACGATCAGTTCGGTCGCGCGGGCCGAGACGGCCTCCAGCGCTGTCGCAGCACCGTTCAACGCTGCCGCACGTTTGGCCGCACCCTGCGCCCACCATTCGCGCTGCGCCGCGCGAGCTGTTCCGGCAGCGCGGGCGACGTCCGCAGCCGAGGCCACCGGGTGCTCGACGACGAGATCGGCCGGATCGTGCGGTGAGGTGGATCGCAGCGTCGGGATGTTCGAGGCGAGAGTCATCAACGAGCGAATCTACACTCACCCCGTGCCGGACCCCGCTGCTGCTCCGCTGTCGGCAGGCTCGGTCTCGTTGCGCCTGTACCCACACGATCTCGCGGCCGCCGACCAGATCGAGACCATCAGCCGGCAGGCGGCGCTGGCCGTGGAGTCGGGTTACGACGGTGTCATGGTCAGCGAGCACCACGCCGACTTCCCCGGCTACTTCCCCCACCCGGTCCAACTCTCCCAGACGCTGCTCGCTGCGATGCCGACCGGTTGGGCGGCCGCGTGCCCGTTGCTGCTGCCGATGCAGCCCTACGCCTTGCTCGCCGAGCAGATCGCCTGGTTGGCGGCGACGTACCCGGGGCGTGTCGGGGCCGGATTCGCGGCCGGTGCGATCCAGGTCGACTTCGATCTCGCCGAGGTGCCGTTCGCCGAGATCATCGAGCGTTTCAAGGAGTCGCTCCCGAAGATCGTCGGCGCACTCCGGGGCCAGGACAAGACGCCGCTCGGCAGCGATCGAGCCCTACGCCGCTGCATCGAGCATCCGGTGCCGATGGTGGTCGCGGCGCAGAGCGCGCCCGCGGTGCGCCGCGCCGCTCGACTCGGGATCGGTGTGCTCTACGACTCGCTGCAGTCCAACACGACGTCGAAGCGGTTGTCGGACATCTACGACGAAACCGTCGAGTCATCGCCGGATCGTGGCGCGAAGATCCTCATTCGTCGAGTCTGGATCGGTGAGCCGCCGACCGAGGCGATGGCCGCGCAGATGGACCGCTATCGCGCCGCCGCGAGCAGCAAAGCGATCGAGGTGTGGGGCGCCGCCGATCAGCTGATCAGCGGCGCTGATCCCGACGAGGCCGCCGACCGACTGATCGCGACGCTGCGCGAGAGCAACTGCGACGCTGTCAACGTACGGGTCCATCTGCGTGGGCTGTCCGCAGCGACGATCGATGAGCAGATCAGCCTGCACCGCGACGTCTTCATACCGAAGGTGCGCGCTGCGCTCGCAAAGTCAGCGCTGACCGGTCAGCGAAGGAACAGCCGATAGACGGGGTTGTCCGACTCGTCCTCGTACGGATAGGCCAAGGTGTCGAGGAACTCGGTGAACGCCGTTGCGTCGCCGGCAGGGACTTGAATGCCGACCAGGACCCGGCCGGAGTCAGCGCCCTGGTTGCGATAGTGGAAGAGGCTGATGTTCCAGCCCGGATGCATCGCCGACAGGAACCGCATCAGTGCTCCCGGCCGCTCCGGGAACAAGAAGCGATACAGGCGTTCGTCGTCGGCCAGTTGCGCCAATTCCGATTCGATCTTCCCCGAGATACAGATTGCTTTCGCACCCACTTTCGCCGCGTGTGCAAAGACCGCTTTGCTGTACTCATTCCCGTGATTCGCAATGTCGTTCTCGCCGATGTTGCAGACAAAAAGCATCGGCTTCTGTGTGATCAAATGGCAGTCTTCA
>JANXUX010000193.1 GCA_025351965.1 Actinomycetes bacterium
TCGCCTGATCAAACGCAAAATGCCCAAGTGGCACGTCAAACGAGCCCGACACGCCAACTGGCCCCAACCCAACCAACCACCCATCCCGATCATCCAACGAACCTAACTGAACGGCATTGGACCTAAGGGGTGGCGTACCGCATCGGACACACCCCCTCAGATCCGCAGAGGCGGCGAGTCGGGGGTACCCGCCCAGGCGCGCCGACTGAGCACGCGATACTGGGCGGAGATATGAACGCCCGCCCACCCGCCCCGGATTTCGTCGGACGACGAGCGGACCTGGCTACCTTCGAACGAGCGATCGCAGACGCTCGCCATGGGTTGCCATCCGTGATGTTGGTGAGCGGCGACGCTGGAATCGGCAAGACCACGATCGTCAGCGAAAGCGCAGCCCGAGCCGGTGTGGCCTTGTATCTCGGGCGGTCGGCGCACATCGGCGGCGACACCATTCCGTTGGCGCCGCTCGCCGATCTGCTGCGCCAGGTCCGCCGGACGAAGCCAGATCTGCTGACCGAGGCGCCGGCGCTGGCGGCGTTGCACCAATGGTTCGCTCCCGGTACGGCCGTGCCGGAACTGAGCGGTTCGCCGCACGGAGGAGTGTTCGTCGCCGTCCTCGAGCTGATCACGCGGCTGGCCACCGAAGGTGCGGCGATCGTCGGGTTCGAAGACCTGCACTGGGCGGACACGGTGACGTGGGATCTTTTCGAATTCCTCGCCCGCAACCTGATCGACGAGCAGGTGGTGCTCGTCGGCACGTACCGAGCCAACGAAGTCGCCGGACACCCGAGCCAGCGGGGTCGGTTGGCTGAACTGAGTCGGCTGCCGGCGGCGCATCGAATCCACCTGGAAGGACTGGACCGCGAGGAGATCGCCCAGCGGGTCGCCTCGCTGCTCGGTGGAACGGCACCCAGCCAGCTCGTCGACCAAGTGGTTGCGCGCGGTCGCGGCAACCCGTTCTTCACCGGTGAGCTCGTCGCCGCACACCTGTCGGGCGAGACCATTCCGATGGTGCTCTCCGATCTGATCTCCGCCGAGATCGCCGATCTCGACGACCACGCGCGGCTCGTGTTGGGGGCCGTCGCGACGATCGGCCGCGAGGCGAGCCACGAACCCGAGCGTGACGTGGAAGCAGCGCTGCGGACCGTGATCGACTTCCGCATGCTGGTCGTCGATAACGAGGCCTACCGCTTCCGCCACCCACTGCTCGGCGAAGTCGTGTACGCCGACCTACTGCCACCGCAACGAACCCGCCTGCATCGAAGTGTCGCTGCAACGCTGCAACAGCAGACGGTTGATGTGTTGCGACGTGCGGACCGTGCCGGCGAGCTGGCCTTCCACCTCGACCGTGCCGGCGAAATCGAGGGTGCGTTCTCTGCGCTGCTCGCCGCTGCCGATGCGGCAGAGACGATCGCGCCGGGTGCTGCATTCGGTCACCTTGAGCGGGCGTTCGAGCTGTGGGATGCAGCCGGCGAACGCTCCGCAACGGTCAATCGCGGGCACCGGCTGTGGCAGGCCGCGGACATCGCCACGTCGACGGTCGGCAACGAGCGTGCGGTGCAATTGGCACAGGCGGCGTTCGAACACGGCCCGCCCCCGCTCGGTGCGGCCTGGGGCCACGAACGACTCGGGCGCTACCTCTGGGCAACAGGTCGCCTGCAGGAGAGCAGCGCCGAGTTCGCGCAGGCGGTCGCCTTGCTGCGCGATGACGAGGGCGCTGCTGCTGCCCCTGTCTACGCAGGTCTTGGGCAGGCTGAATTGATGGCCGGCCGCTACGCGATGGCCAAGGAGTGGTGCACGAAGGTCTTCGAGCTCATCCCCACGCCTGTCGACAACCCATTGGCGTGGGGCATGGCGCGGCGGGTGCTGGGCATCACCCTGAGCAACGAAGGCGATCCGGACGGGGCGGTCGAGCTGTGTCGTGCATCGGTGGCCGTAGGAGTGAGCGCACAGGGACGCGCGCTCGCCACGGTGTACCTGTGCGTTGCGCTTGGCGATGCAGGCGACGACCACGCCGCGCTGAGCACCACCCTCGACGCGGTCGCGGAGGGCCAGCTGACAGGCCTCGATCGCGGTTTCGGGTGCTACCTCGACTCGCTCGCCGCGGAGGCGCTCATCCGCCTCGGTCGGTGGAGCGAAGTCGCCGGCGTGCTCGCCCGCCAACCGCTCGCCGACACGCTGCCGGTGGGTCTCCTGCGACTCGCCCGAGCCAAGGCGATGCTCGCAGCGCGACGCGGCGAAATCGGCGAGGCTGTCGGCCAGCTCGCGGTCGCGCTCGCGCTACCCAATCGACGGCTGGCACCACACCGTTCGCGATGCCACCACGGCCGACGTCCACCTGGCGCTTGGCAACTGGGACGAGGCCGTGCAGGCAGCAGAGCAGGGTTGGGCTGCGACAGGCACGAGCTCGGTGTTGTGGGCGGCGCGGTTCTCAATGTTCGGTGTGGTTGCCGAGGTGGAGCGAACGCTCGACCAGCGGGCGCGGCGCGAACAGGTCGCTGTCGACGCGACGATCGCACGCCTTCAGCAGCGGCTCGACGCTGTTCGGTCGTTCGCCGAGGGCGTGCCGGGCGGCCCGCAACGCGACACGGCGGCACACATCGCCCACGCAGCCGCCAGCCTGACCCGCCTCACGGTCTCGGACGTCGACGCATGGGCTGAAGCTGTCGAGCGCTGGAACACACTCGGCGACCGTTGGGCAACGGCAATGGCGCTCGTGCGCGAAGCCGAGGCCGCGGCAGTTGCCGGCGCAGCCGACCGCGCCGCGACCTCACTGCGGCGAGCGCATGCGACCGCATCGGAGCTGGGCGCCCTTCGCCTGCTCGCCGAGATCGGGGCGGTCTCCAGCCGCACACGGGTCAGCATCGAAGCTCCCACTCGCGTCGTGCTCGGCGAGAGCTCCGCCGAGCGTCTGGGCCTGACCCCGCGCGAAGCGGAGGTGCTCGCCCTGGTGGCCGCCGGCCGCACCAACCGTCAGATCGGCGACGAGCTGTACGTGTCGGACAAGACGGCCAGCGTGCACGTGTCGAACATCCTGCGCAAGCTCGGGGTGAATAGCCGGGTCGACGCGGCCGCCGTGGCCCAACGCCTCGGCATGACCTGAGGAGAGCGATCGCGATCTGAGGGGGAGCGCCCGATGCGACCTGGGCTGCCTTAGGGCGACGATCCCCTCATGTCCTCGCCGTTCGACCCGACGAACCCACCTGCGATGCACGGCGATCTCGCCGTTCACGCCGCGGTCCCGCTCGGGTTGTCCGGCCGTCTGGTGGGTATCGGCCGCGACGGCTTCGTCCACTCGCTGCATTTCGACAGGGGCCGGGTCTCCTATCTCGCTCGCAACATCGGCATGGGCGCGGCCGTCGATTGTCTGGTCACCTTCGACGGCACGATCCTCGCGTACGGCGACGACTCCTCGGTCCGCCAACTGAGCCTTCATGCCGGCACACCGCGTCGGGTCGATCTCGCCGGTCGCGGTCGCACGGTCGCCGCGTGTCCCCAGCTCGATCCGGCCACCGGTGAGCTGCACTTCATCGCTCGCGACTCGGCCGGCGCGCAGCTGCACCACGTGGTGCCGGCCGGGGCCCTCACTCGGCGTAGCCGCCTCATCACCGATGCCCAGGTGCGCATCGAAGGACTCGCAATCGGCAGCGATCACGTGGTCTTCGTTGCCGACGGCGTGGCTGGTGTTGCGCCCCGCGGCGGCGACGTGCGCACCACGTGGATGCCGACCGATGTCGCCGCGCCGAGGCCCGTGCACACTCACCGCGCCGACGACACCATCGTCCTGCTGGCACTCACGCCGTCGCTCGAGCGATGGATCCTGCACCCCGACCGGCTCATCGTCGAGCGCGAAGTGCTCGACTCGACGCCCCGGCGCTTCGCTCATCTCTGCGCCGGTGGCGCCGACGGCGCGCTGCGCCGGGTGTGGACAACGGGCGATGAGACGATCGGCAGTCACGATCTCGTCGGTTCCCGCCATTCGCACCACAGCCTCGTGCCGAAGCAGCCAGGCGACTTCGTCGTCGTCCCCGACGCAGCGCGACCCGACGACATCGACAGCGGCTGGTTCGTCGGGCTCGTCGACGACCCGTCGACCTCGACCACCGACCTGCGCGTCAGCGACGCGACCGACATCGCCGAGGCCATCGCCACGATCCGCCTCCCCCGACCAATCCCTCGCGGGCTCCGCTGCATCTGGGTGCCTGCGACCCCCGCCATGACCACACACCAATCACCATCACCAAGAACGGACGGATCATGAACACCATCCAGCACATCCAACCAGCCCCGGACGCTGTCATTGCCGACGCCGCGCCGAGCACCGCACCCGGTGAACCCCGACGGGAGCCCATCTGGCGCGTCGTCGGCGGATCGGTGGCAGCCGGCTTCATCGGAGCGCTCGTGCTCACGCTCGGCGTCTTCGGTGGCGCAAACGAGCACGTCGTCTCCGGCTCGGCGCTGCTCGCCTTCGCGTTCGGCTGGGCCATGCTCGCCGTGTTGTCGGCCCGCTTCACCAGCCAACCGCAGCGCTGGGCGCGGGTGCCCGCCGTCGGTATGGCGGCTTCGGGGCTGACCCTGCTCATCGCTCGACCCGCCGATCACGCGCTCACCACTGCCGGATGGGTGTGGCCCCCGGTGGCCTTCGCGCTCACCGTGTGGACGGCCGTTCAGATCCGCCGCAACCTCGCGGGCCGCGTTCGGTGGCTGCTCTACCCGATCGTCGCCTCGCTCGCCGTCGGCTCCGTCGGAGGGATGTACGAAACCGCGGTCACGGCCCGCGACGAGCACGCCTCTGCCGCTCCGGGCACCCTCTACGACGTCGGAGGTCGCCGACTCCACCTGGACTGCACCGGGACGGGCAGTCCCACCGTCGTGCTCGAGAACGGGCTCGGGTCGACGTCGTCGAACTGGGCTCGAATCAGCGCCGGCGTGGGCCCCACGACGCGTGTCTGTGCCTATGACAGGGCAGGCCAGGGTTGGAGCGACGACATCGGTGCGCCGCAAGACGCTGTGGCCATCGCTACCGATCTGCACACCCTGCTCGACCGCGCCGGCGAATCGGGCCCATACGTGCTCGCCGGTCACTCCGCGGGCGGCCCCTACGTGATGACGTTCGCCGCCCGCTACCCGGACGAGGTGGCCGGCATGGTGCTGCTCGACTCGATGAGCCCGTACGAGTTCACCGACCTTCCCGGCTTCACCAGCGAGCAGTCGATGATGCGCCGAGGCCTGGGCGCGCTCCCCAGCCTCGCCCGGCTGGGCGCCACTCAGGTGCTGCCCACGTCGGCCTGGTCGGACCTCCCCGAGCCGGCGGCATCTCACGTGCAGGCGTTCGCGTCCAGCCCGCGTGGCATGCGCAACATGCGCGACGAGCAGTCGATGTACCCCACGGTGTTCGAACAGGCCAAGGCGTTGACGTCGCTCGACGACAAGCCGCTCGTCGTCGTCACCGCAACCGAATCGATCGATCAGCACACGGAGTGGACCGACCTGCAGGACCGACTGGCCGCACTGTCGACCAACAGCCAGCACCGAGTCGCCGACTCGACGCACCAGGGCCTGATCGAGGATGCGGAGAGCTACCAGGCCTCCGTCGAGTCCATCCTCGACGTCGTCCAGTCGGTCCGGACCCACCAACCCGTCACCGCCAGGTGACGAGCCCTCCTCTCACCCAACCACCGAAAGGAACACGATGAACACCACGCCACACACAACGGCACCGGCTCGCACGATGCGGGCCATCGTGCAAGACCTTTACGGCACCGGCGAGACCTGGCAGCGGACCGACATCGACACACCGGAGGTCGAACCGCACGAGGTGCTCGTTCACGTGCACGCCGCCGGCCTCGACCGCGGCACCTGGCACAACATGACCGGCCGTCCCTACCTGATGCGCCTCATGGGTTTCGGTCTCGCGCACCGAAGAACCGGGTGCCCGGACTCGCCGTCGCTGGGACCGTCGTCGCCGTCGGCACGAACGTCACGCGGTTCAGCCTCGGCGACGAGGTGTTCGGCGTCAGCCGAGGTGCCTTCGCCGAGTACTCCGCCGCCCGAGAGGACAAGCTCGCGCCCAAGCCGTCAGGCCTCAGCTTCGAATAGGCCGCCGCGGTGCCGATCTCCGCGACCACTGCCCTCCAAGGGCTGCGCCTCGGCCGGATCGAAGCAGGTCAGCATGTCCTGATCATCGGCGCATCCGGGGGTGTCGGCACCTACGCCGTCCAGCTCGCGAAGGCCTTCGGCACCGAGGTCACCGGCGTGTGCAGCGCAGCCAAGGCCGACCTCGTCCGATCCCTCGGCGCCGACCACACGATCGACTACGCAGTCGGCGGCGAGAGCAACGCCGACCTGGTGCCACTCACCGAACTCATCGACGCCGGACAGCTCACTCCGAGCATCGATGCGACGTACACGCTCGCTGAGGCGCCGGTCGCCATGCGTCATCTCGAAGCGGGCACGGTCCGCGGCAAGAGCGAACGAACCGCCTGCACAATTCCTGCACAGGACTCGGCCGCACACGCCGGACCCTGTCGGATCTGACGGACACGTGCGGACGACAGCGATGGACGTGATCAGGTCGGACGGACTCAGCCGGATCAGCCGGACGTGGGAGTGAAGTCTTCA
>JANXUX010000200.1 GCA_025351965.1 Actinomycetes bacterium
GTCGACGCGCCACCATCGATCAGGTCACGACTGTGTGAAACCGATTCCGGTGCGCCCGTCGGTCTGGCTGATCTTGCCGTGGCGGTGATGATCGGGCAGGTCCGCCGCCGCATCATCGACGAGACCGGGGTCACGATCAACCTGGGTCGCAAATCCAGACTGTTCACCGGTGCGGCCAGAGAGGCCGTGTTGTTGGCGGGTCGGCGTTGTTGTTGGCCTGGGTGCGACGAGCAGATCGGACGGATCCAGATCGATCACCTCAGCCCGTGGATATCGCTGTCCGGTCAGACCGAACCGTCGAACGGGGCACCGATGTGCGGGCACCACAACCGGGCCAAACACACCGGCAGGTTCACCGTCATCCGCGACGAAACCGGCTGGCACCACTACCGACCCGACGGCACCGAAATCACCCCACGCACCCACCACTGAACACCAGCGATCGCGCAGGCGAATTGAACGCAGCGCGGAGCGGCGGCCAAGGTTGGCCCATGACCGAACACCGCGCGTCCGTCGATCTGGAACTCGCTGCTGCTGCGATCCGGCAACTCCTCTCTGCGATCGGTGAGGACCCCGATCGCGACGGCCTGCTCGACACGCCCGGTCGTGTCGCGCGGAGCTATGCGGAGCTGCTGCGCGGCTATGCCGAGGATCCGGCCGAGCACCTCGACCGCCAGTTCGAGGTGGATCACGACGAGATGGTGATCGTGCGCGACATCGCCTTCTCGTCGATGTGCGAGCACCATCTGCTGCCGTTCATCGGCAAGGCCCATGTCGCCTACATTCCCGGGGCGCACGGCAAGGTCTGCGGGCTGTCGAAGCTGGCGCGCGTCGTCGACGGGTACTCGCGGCGCTTGCAGGTACAGGAGCGGCTGACCGTGCAGATCGCCGACGCGATCATGCACCGCCTCGACGCGGCCGGCGTTCTCGTGGTGATGGAGGCCGAGCACATGTGTATGTCCATCCGCGGCGCGATGAAGCCCGGGTCCTCGACCACCACCTCGGCAGTGCGCGGCATCCTCAAGTCCAACCCGGCGACACGGGCCGAAGCGCTCACGCTGCTCGGCCGCTGACGCTGCTCGGCCGCTGATACAGCGCTGCCGCCGGCACACGCGGCTCAGATGCCGAGCGGCTCGAGTCCGGCGACCAGGCGCTCGGCCATGACGGCGAGCACGCGCCAGTACGAATCGACGGCTGGCACGAGATCGGCGCCTGTGCACACGGTCTCGCGCATCGTCCCGGCAGCATCGACCTCGGGCACCGTCACCGAGGCCGTTGGGTCGTCGAGCAGTCGTCCGAGATCGGCGACGGTCATCTCGACGAAACCGTCCACTTCGGCCGGGTCGAGGCGCAGGACTGCCAGCGGCGTGTCGTCGGTGAGCAGGAAGACGTGGGTGATCTCGCGGTTGCGGCCCTCGCCGCCGTCGTCGACGAGCAGTCGCCGGCCGAGGCTGACGAGCCGGCTCGGGTCCACGTCGAGGCCGATCTCCTCGCGGATCTCGCGCACGCCGTCGAGACGTGACTCGCCGGCGCTGAGGTGACCGGCGGCGGAGAGGTCGAGCAGCGCGGGGAACGCGCGTGCGGAGGACTTCCGTCGCTGGAGCAGCACTCGCGCGGGTGCCGCCGAACGGACGACGAGGCAGTGGAACGTCTGGTGCCACAGACCCTCGTCGTGCACAACAGAGCGAGGCAGCGTGGTCACGTATGTGCCATCCGGCTCGACGACATCGAGCAGTTCCTCGGCTGCATCGCCATTGCTCGGAGTGGTCACGATCATCGCTGCAGTCTGGCCCGCACGGTGCAGCCACCGACGACCGTGGGCGAACGGACGCGAACGCTGTTGGCCGGAACACTGCTCGCTGGCACCGCGTTGCTCGGCGCATGCGCATCGACAGGCGGCACCGCCGGCCCGACGACGTCGGCGACCCGGGCAACGACGGGCAGCGCCACGCTCGGAACCGATACGCCGACCACAATCGCACCGGGGAAGGGCTGGATCGGCGGCGAGCCCGACTGGGACATGGCCGCCGAGAGCGGCGGGTATGCGCCGGACATGGCGTGCCCGAGATGTCTGGCGACAAGGCCTCCGGCACGGTCGCGGCGAGTGGCGCCTTCGAGACGGCCGATACGACCGCATCCGCCGGTGACGCACCCGTCGCTGGCGGGGTGGTCGCGCCGAATGACGATCCGCTCCATGCCGGCAGCGTCGACGACAATGCGGACTTCACGGCCTTCCTCGACTACCTCGGCCGCATCCGTGGGCTCGGTGTGCAGACCCGGGAATTCGACCCGACCGGCCGCATCGTCGTGACGGTGACCGGCACGTCGGGGCTGCCGGTCGCCGGTGCCGAGGTCGCCGTATCGGCCGCCGGCTTGCCGGTCGCAACGGTCCGCACCACCGCGGACGGCACGGCGCGGTTCCTGCCAATGCTGTATGGCGGTGCGGCGGCGCAGTCCTACGACTTCGCCGTCGGTGGATCGAGCGGGTCGGCCGCACCCGGAGGGGTCGTTGCGCTGATGGCCGACGCGGCGGGAGGCGCTCAGGCGCCGGTCGCGGTGGACGTCCTGTTCCTGCTCGATGCGACGGGCTCGATGGGGGACGAGATCGATCGGCTGAAGACCACCATCGACGCAGTGGCGGAGCGGATCGCCGCCCTCGACGTGCAGCCCGATGTGCGCTTCGGGATGACGCTGTACCGGGATCTGGCTGACCCGTTCGTGACCAAGACGTTCGACTTCAGCGGCGACGTCGGTGCGTTCAGTGCGGCGATCGGAGACGTGGTAGCGGACGGCGGTGACGACTACCCCGAAGCGATGGACGAGGGCTTGGCCGACGCGCTGAACGCACCGAGCTGGCGTGATCCGTCTTCGACCATCCAACTGGTGTTCCTCGTCGCCGATGCCCCGCAGCAGATCACCCGTGACGTTCAGAGTCCGTACAGGCCCTCGATCGTCGACGCGATCGCACGCGGCGTGAAGATCATCCCGATCGCGTCGAGTGAGAGCGATGACCAGGCCGAGCCTGTGTTCCGCCAGCTCGCCGAGGCCACGGGTGGAACGTTCGTGTTCCTCTCCTACGGCGCAGGCGGTGCGGCGACGGGCACGAACACCGACATCGAGAGCACCGACTACGAGGAACTCGCGCTCGACGATCTGATCGTGCGATTCGTCGGCGCGGAGCTGGCGGCGTTGACCGGAACCGCTCCCGTCGAGCCACCGCCGGACACCACCGTGACCACCGTTCCGGTCACCGACCCGCCGGGCCAGTGACCGATCCGAACCCATAGGCTCGGGGGATGCGCACCAGCATCGCCGCCCTCGATCATCTCGTGCTTGCGACACCGGATCTGCACGCCACGGCCGCATGGCTCCAAGCCCAGACCGGCGTGACACCGTCGGCAGGTGGCCAGCACGTCGGCAAGGGCACGCGCAACATGCTGTGCTCGTTCGGGCCGACCAGCTACCTCGAGATCGTCGGGCCCGACCCGGAGCAGCCGGCACCTCCCGGGCCGCGACCGTTCGGCATCGATGACCTCCTCGAGGCCCGGATCGTGGCGTGGGCAATCGCGGTGCCCGACATGGACGCCGAGCTGAGCAGTGCGCGCGATGCAGGTTACGACCCGGGACCGGCGGCGTCGATGCAGCGCAAGCGGCCCGATGGGGTGGTGTTGAGCTGGACGCTGACTGCGAACCTGTCGACGACCACACCGTTCCTGATCGACTGGGGCACCTCACCCCATCCGGCGGCGTCGGCTGCACCGGGTCTCGAACTCGGCGAGCTGCTGGCCCGCCATCCTCATCCAGACCAGCTGACCGCTCAGCTCGGTGCGCTCGGCATCACGATGGGCATCCTGGCGGGAGCCGAAGCACTCCTCGTCGAGCTGCGCGGCCCGCTCGGAATGCTGGCGTTCCCGAGCGCCGGCGACCTCCGCCTCTGACGCTCGTTGGTCCGGTCGTGCGGGCGGAGGGACTCGAACCCTCACATCTTTCGATACAGGGACCTAAACCCTGCGCGTCTGCCAGTTCCGCCACGCCCGCGTGACCCGCACAGCCTGCCGGGAATCCTCACGATCCGCAAACGGTCAGGATGTCACTCGGCACCCAACGGTGCGCTCAGGGCCTACACGCCTGGAGCGTCGGCCGCAGCGGAGCGTCGCTCGGTGTTGCGCCGCCTGGTGTTGCGCCGCCTGGTGTTCCGCCGCCTGGTGTTGCGCCGCCGGTGGCCGTCGTCGTGGATGCTACTGCAGTCGGGTCTGAGCTACAGCTCCATCCGCAGTATGACGGTGGTGTCCGGCGGGTGGCTGGTCTGCTCGGTCGGTGCCGGCAGCTTCTTGCGGCGGACGAGATCGACGGCGAGGTTGCCGGCGACCCGAGCGACCCATGCATTCGCATAGCCGGAGACCTTCGGCCAGTGCGAGTAGGCCCGGGCGAGGGCCTCCTGGGCGATGTCCTCGGCGACATGGCGATCACCGATGATCCGGAATGCGACGCGATGCGCAACTGCAGCGAGCTCGTCGAACCGATCGGTGAAGACGAGGTCTGTCTGGTTGCGTCGCATCACCGGTTACAACGGCCGAGCCGTCGTACCGGTTGACACGAGCAGGAGATCTTCTCGGCCGGCGTTATGGGACGGGGATCCACACCAGCGTCAGCTGGGTGACCTTGACGTCGGCTCGTTCGAGCGCGACGGAAACGACGGTGATGTTCTTCGACATGGTGTTCCACCTGGTGTCGATGTCCATGACCTCCTGGGTGAGGTCGGACTCGAGTCCTTCGAGCTGATCGTTCAGAGATGCCAACTTGTCGGTCGCAGCATCGGCCCGGCTGCCCGCTGCGCTGGTCCGTGATCGGCGTCCGGCCGCCGTTCCGGCCTTGCCGAGCACCGAGCCGAGCAGCCCGCCACGCGACTTGCGCCCGGAAAAGAGCCCGCCGAGGATCGAGCCCGCCGTCGACAGCAGCTCCTCGTTGCGCTTGCCCTCGGCCTGCACCTCCAGGGTGTGGGCGCGGTCCTGCGCTGCGCGGATCTGACTCTGGATCCGGTCGACCTTGGTGGCGTACTTGTCGCGCAGGGCGGCTGTCTGCGCGTCGGCCTGGGCGTCGGCGGCCTGGTAGCAGCGCGTCGCGAACGCGTCGGCTGTCTCGCCGGGGCGGCTGTAGAGCTTGAGGTCGCGATTGGCCGACAGCGCCATCGACCGGCTGCGCACGAGGTGGTCGACCAGGTCACTCTCGACTCCGGTCCAGAACGACTTGGTGCGTAGCGGTGCATCGGGGAGACGGTAGAGGCTCGGCGTCGGGGGCTGATCGCGCAGGTCGCGGTCGTCGTAGTCGACCGAGATCGCCCGGCTCGCGTCGACGCGGTCGGGGAGCGGATGGAGCACGGCCTCGTACTCGTCGTCGTGGACGAGGTCGGCCTTGTCGTCGTCGTAGCGCAACGCCACCCGGGCCACGATCGCCGCGGAGTACCGAGCGCCGTGCGACTCACCTCCGGCCACCGACAGCCAGGGCGAAGCAGGGTCGGCCCAGCGCACGGCGACGCCGGCCGCGATCTCGGGCATCACGACGGTCTCGTCGGTCGCCGTTGGGGGAGCCGCTGGTACCGGGGGAGCGTCCGGCGGCGGGGGAGCGGCCATTGCGACTGCCGTACGCTGGTCGGCCATCAGCGTTGCAATCTGGTCGCGGGTCAGCGGTCCGCGCAGGTAGCTCATCGCCCAGCGGGTCGTGAACACCTCGGGCTGGTCCTTGCCGGCGCGCCGGAGCACGAACTCGCGCTTGGCCAGCCCACTGATGGTGTCGCCGACGGCACCGACATCGACCCCGCCAGCTGCGGCGCTCATCCCGTCGAGCAAGCGCTGCTTGTCCCGGTCGGTCTGGAGCCGGCCGATCATCCAGGTGCCGGCGTTGGAGATGGCCTTGTAGTCGATGTCGACCGGATTCTGCGTTGACAGCACGACACCGACCCCGAAGGCGCGGGCCTGCTTCATCAGCGTCATGATCGGCTTCTTCGTCGGCGGCATCGCGGTCGGCGGCAGGTATCCGGCGACCTCGTCCATGTACAACAGGGCGCGCAGATCGGTGGTGCCGCTCTGGCGCCGCATCCAGGTGACCAGCTTGGTGAGCACGAGCGTGGTGACGAATTGCCGCTCCTGGTCGTCGAGGTGGGCGATCGACACGATGGCACAGCGCGGCTTGCCGTCTGCCGTGCGCAGCATCGAGGTGATGTCGAGCGGAGCCCCCGTCATCCACGCCCCGAAGCTGGGCGAGGCGAGCAGGCCGTTGAGTCGCATCGCCAGCACCATGCGGTCCTTGGGCGCGAAGAACGTGTCGAGGTCGAACACCCCGAGCTTGCGAATCGGCGGCGTCTGGACGAACCCGATGAGTGCAGCGATGTCGAGGCTGCGACCGGCGGTCCATTCGTGCAGGATCAGGTTGGAGAGCAGGATGTGCTCGCGGCTCGTCAGCGGATCCGCGTCGACGCCGATCAACCCGAGCAGGCCGCCGACGAAGCCGTCGATCTCGTCACCAATGACCTCGGGATCGCTCGTGTCGGCCGGCGCCTGCAGCGACCCGACGATGTTGACGCCGACGCCGGCATTGGAGCCGGGCGTATAGATCGTGAACTCGACCGACTCTCGTAGCGCAGCGATGTCCGCAGGGCCGAGGTTCCATCCAGCGAGTCCGTCGGTCCACGCCTTGGCCTGTGCTGTGGCGAACTCGGGCACCGTTTGTCCTGCGTGCTGGGCGTCGCCGTCGTTGACCCATGGCTCGAAGTCCGCACCGCTCAGGTCGGGGAACGTGAGGCACAGATTGGTCAGGTCGCCCTTGGGATCGATCAGCAGTGTCGGCACCCCCGCACGCAGCGCATCCTCGACGAGGACGACGCCGAGGCCGGTCTTGCCCGAGCCCGTCATACCGACGATCACACCGTGGGTGGTGAGGTCGCCCGAGGCCACATCGGTCGGCGTTCCCGTTCTGGAATGGGTTGCTGGATCGATCTGACCGCCGAGGGTGAAGTCTGCCATCGCGCCACACTATGTTCACGACCATGATCCGCATGAGCGTTCTCTACCCCGGTGGCGACGACGCCACGTTCGACCACGAGTACTACAAGAACAGCCACGTACCGCTTGCGTGCTCGACGTGGAACGTCGCCGGCGAGATCGACAAGGGCATCAGTGGCCCGAACGTGGCCGCCGTGCACTTCTTCTTCGAGTCGATGGAGCAGATGCAGTCCGCGATGGCCGTTCCCGGCACGGCCGAGGTGATGGCCGACGTCGCCAACTACACCACCATCTCCCCGGTGATCCAGATCAGCGAAGTCGTCTGACCGATCCAACGATGGCGTTCTCGGGGTTCACCCCGGCGGCGACGGCTTTCTACGAGGGCCTCGTCGCGGACAACTCGAAGGCGTACTGGCTCGCCAACCGATCGGTCTTCGACACCGACGTGCGCGGCGCGATGGACGCACTGCTGGCCGACCTCGACGAGTTCGGCCCGTTCCACGTGTTCCGGCCGTACAACGACGCCCGGTTCGCGAAGGGCCGACCGCCGTACAAGGAACACATCGCCGGCATCAGCGAGAGCGAGGGTGGCGCCGTTTACTACGTGCAGTTCTCCGCCTCGGGTCTGCTCGTCGGATCCGGCTACCACTACATGGCGACCGATCAGCTCGAACGCTTTCGCACGGCCGTCGACGACGAGCACCGCGGCGCCGAGCTGGCCGCGCTGTGCACCGGGCTCGAGGCGCGTGGCTACCGGATGGGTGCGGCGGACGAGCTGAAGACCGCGCCACGTGGCTACTCGAAGGACCATCCGCGCATCGAGATCCTGCGCCGGAAGGGCCTGACGGCGTTCCGCAGCTGGGACGTCACTGCGTGGATGCGCACCAAGGGCGTCGTCCGCCGGATGCGCGACGCCTGGAACGAGTGCGCCGAGTTGAACGCGTGGCTGGACACCCAGGTCGGGCCGAGCACCCTGCCGCCACCCGACATCGACCGCTGATCAGTCGGCGACCGCAATGCGATAGGCGCATCGTGTGTCGCCGCTGAGCACGTGCTGCTCGCGGGTCACCCTGACCTCGTCGCCGAGGGCGGCCTGGAACACCTCGAGCTCGCTGCGGCACAGGCCCTGGCACGCCGTTGCGGCGACGCAGATC
>JANXUX010000281.1 GCA_025351965.1 Actinomycetes bacterium
CCGCCTCGGCGGTCGCCGCAGTCGAGGAGCTCGCGCCGGGCCGACTCGTCGTCGCGCTCGGCACGGGCTTCACTGCGCGCAACACGATGGCCAAGCGCGGCATGCGCTGGGCGGACCTCGAGCTCTACGCCAACCAGCTGCGCGGCCTGCTGCACGGCGATGTCGTCGAGGTCGACGGTGGGGCCTGCCAGATGATCCACTCCTCGCACCTCGCGCCGGCTCGACCGATCAAGGTGCCGGTGCTCCTCGCCCCGCTCGGCCCGATCGGCATGGCCGCCGCACGTCGCTCCGGCGACGGTGCCGTGCTCGTCGGCCTGCCCGCCGAGCCACCCGAACCGTCATGGGGCATCTGCGCATTGCTCGCATCCGGCACCGTGCTGCGCCAGGGCGAGGACCACACCAGCGAACGTGTACGCGACGCTGGCGGGCCCATCTTCGTGACCAGCTACCACGGCGTCTGGGAATGGGCGCCGGCCGCCGTCGCCGGGATGCCCGGCGGTGAGGAGTGGCTCGCTCGCGTCGACGCTGATCGCCCCGAGGGTCAACGCCACCTCGCCGTGCACGAGGGGCACTTCACCAACGTCACCGAGCGCGACCGCCCGCTGCTCGACGTCGCCGGCCCGGCGCTCCTCGACGCCGGCTGGACCGGCTCACCGGCGCGGATCCGCGAGCGCCTCGCCGAGGCCTCTGCGGCCGGCATCACCGAAGTGCTGTTCACGCCGGCAGGGGCCGACATCCCCGGCGAGATCGAGGCGTTCGCCGCAGCCGCCAACGGCTGATCCGGCCCCGGCGCCACCTCGGCGCCGGATCTGCGGATGCGACGGGGACTCCGCCCGGTCGTCACGGACCTCGTCAGTGCGTGGCGATCGTCACGATCTCGACCGGGATCGCCGACTGGGTCACCATCCCGGTGAGCGGGTCGACCTCGACGTCAGCACTGGTGAGACCCGAGACGTTGGGCGAACACCATCCGTGGGGGATCGTGACGGCGCCCGGCGGCATTCGCTCGTCACCTCGAACGGTGCCGCGGACCGCACCGTGAGCGGACCGCACCTCGACCTCGGCGCCGTCCCCGCCGAGGTCGGCGAGCGCGCCCGGATGGACATGGATCGCGACCTCGGCGAGGGTGCGGAGCTGGGAGTTCATCGTGCGGAGCTGGCGGTGGGCGATCAGCAGGAACGGGCCCGACGGTGGCGGCACGCACGCGGCGAGCTGAGCCACCAGCGCAGTCGGCGCGAGTTGCCAACGGCCACTCGGCAGGATGCTACGGATCCAGCCGAACACAGCGCCGCGGTGGACGATGCCGTGCCGGGCAGCGAGCACGGCGTCCGCTCCGCCTCGGCTGGACGCTGCGAGAGATCGGATCAGCAGCTCGTCAGTGGCGGTGGCCGGAGTCAACCCACGGCCAAGGACGTCGAGGCCGAGCCGTTCGCCCAACACCCCGAACATCCGCCACACCGGCCACCGATCGCCGACCGGCTCCACCATCGCCGGAGTGAACTGTGTCGCCACTGCGAGCTGATATCCGTCGAGCAGCCAGGGCACGTCCGCCCGTTCCAGCGAGTCGACCGCCGGCAGAATGTGCGTCGCCAGTGCTGTGGTCTCGGTCGGGAGGATGTCGACGACCGCAAGCGTGTCGAGTGCCTCGAGAGCAGCGCGGGTGCGGGGCGCGTCGGGGAACGCGGTCGCCGGGTTGCCGCCGACGACGAACAGGGTGCGGACGTTGCCGGCCTCGATCTCGCTGATGAGGGCAGCGCACGGCCACTCGCCGAAGCGGCGCAGGAGTTCGGGACGGCTCGGCGGTCCCGGCTGGGGCGGCCCGACGGAGGTCGCCAGCGCCCGCGTGTCCAGTTGCATCAGGTAGCCGGGGTTGAACCACATCCCGCCGGGCTGGTCGTAGGAATCGGTGACGATGTGCAGCGCCCACAGCAGCCACTCCGCCACGTTGGCGGTGGCAGCCATCGAGACGCCGGTTCCGGTGAGCGCGCTGACGCGCCCGTGACGACGTACCGCGGCGACCAGATCGTCGAGATCCGAGCGCGCCAGCCCCGTCCCGGCCGAGACGACATCCGGCGTGAACCGCTCGAGCGCGGCGGTCAGTTCGTCGGCCCCTGCCGCGCGCTCGTGCAGCGCGACACTGGCGGAGAGGTCGAGTTCGGCGAGCAGGGACCGCACGACGTGGGCCAGGACCAGCCAGTCACTTCCCGGTCGAGGTGCCATATGGCGGTCGGCCAATCGGGCCGTCTCCGTCGCACGCGGATCGATCACCCACACTTCACCGCCCCGTGCCCGATGGTTGCGCAGCCGACTGACAGGATCGGGCATGGCGTTCGAGTGACCGTGAGAGACCACCGGGTTCGAGCCGATGAGCACGAGCAGCGTCGACCGCTCGTGATCCCAGACGGGCGTGAGGCCGGACCATCCACCGATCAGCTCGGCGACCAACGGCTTCGACGGCGTGTCGATGGTGGTCGCGGTGTACTTCTGGGCAGAGCCGAGCACGCGGAGGAACCGCTCGGCCGCGCGCCGACCGGTGCTGTCGAACGCCGAACCGCTGGCGAGATACATCGCCACGCCATCGGCACCGTGTGATTGAACAGTGCTGCGGACCCGCGCGGCGAGGTCGTCGAGCATCTCGTTCCAAGGCACCTCGCGAGTGCCGATCGTCGGACGGTTCAGCCGCCGCGGGTCGTGGTGGAGCTCCGGCAGCGCCCTTCCCTTCGGGCAGGTGTACCCGCGTGACAGCGGATGTTCGTCATCGCCGCGCACCCGTACGACACGGTCGCCCGACACCGTGACGATGATCCCGCACATCGCATTGCAGATCCGGCAGAAGCTCGGCTCGGAGCGGACCGAGCCGGACTCGAGCGGAGGGGATTCCACTCGGTCCCCGCTCGAGCTGCCCATCGGAACGAACCATAGGCGACCATCCGAGAACAGCACGGGCGGTGCGATCAGAGTCAGGCCAGTTCGATGACCGCCATTTCGCCCGTCGACACTTCGGTGACGAGCACCGAATCCTCGATCGCCACGAGCAGGTGTCCGCCGTGCGGGTGGAAGGCCAGCGCACGGACATCGTCCTCTGCGAAGAACCAACCGATCATCTCCGGTTCACCCTCTGCTTCGTACGACCAGACCTTGACCTGCTGGTCCTCGCCACCGGTCGCCAGCCACGGCTGCCGAGGGTGAAATGCCACGGCCATCGCCCGGTCGGTATGGGCGGCCCACGCCGGCGCGTCGCCGGCGCCGTCCACGGCGTGCAACTCGACCGTGCCGTCGACCCGGCTCGCCGCCACCCGCGTGCCGTCAGGGCTGAGACGGACATCGGTGCGAATAGGTGACGCGCCCGCGACCGAGAAGATCGACGAACCATCGCGCGTGTCGAACACGGCGAGCACATCGGTGGCAACCGCCACCCGCGAATCGGTGATGTGCACGGCGACCGCCTGATGCCGATCTTCGAGATCGGTCACCACGGCCACGAACGAATCGGTACGGGGGTCGATGAGCACGACCTGCCCTCCCGGCCCCTGGTTCGGCTCGTCGTCGCCGATGCCGCGTGACGGCACGTATCCGAACGACGCGACGCAGCGGCCACCGTCGCCGCTGGTGGCCGAAACGCCCGCCGCGTAGAACCGTTCAGCGGCGCGCTCGGAGAAATCGATACCCGAGCTGAGCAGCTCGATGCTCGGCGTCGAACCGCTGGCGGTGACCGACGCAAGGTCGATCGTGAAGCCACCCACGTGCGCGCGCTTGCCGTCGGCCGAGAAGGACACCGGTCCGCTGCGATAGCCCGTCAGGGCGACGGTTCCGACGAGCTGGTCACCGTTCCACACCGTGGCCCGGCTGGACGCTGCGGCCACGGTGGTGTTGCCGCTGGGGTCGACAGCGATTGCGCCGCCGGATCCACCGGGGAGCTCACCGACCTGTTCGATCTCGATCGTCATCGGCTAGGCCAACTTCTTCAAGATCTCGTCCTCAGTGGCGCGCTTGCCCACGGAGATCTCGAACTTCAGCGAGACCGGCATGAACGGTTTGACCTGCGCAACCTTCGGGACGAGTTCGCGCTTGTCGCGGCCCTTGCGCCCAGGCGCCACCACCTTCGGTCCCTTGCCGCCGGAGGTGACCGGTCCGCTGACCCCGACATCGGTGACCGCCGCCAATTCGGGCAGCTCTTCGAGATCGGGGATCGCCGGTGCGGCCACGCGGTGGCCGGGGATCGCGTCCACCTTGAGACGACCTGGCACGGCCAGCACCTTGTCGATCTTGGCACGGGGACCTTCGGATTCGGGGATCTCGGCGACCGCCGGCACTTCGGCGAGTTCCGGTATCTCGGGAGCACCCGGATCGAGCTTGGTCGAGAAGTAGTCCTTGGCCGCCTGCGGAGCACCGCCGTCGAGGAGCGCGATGGTTGCCAACACGGTCTTGGCCCGTGAGGCTGGTCCGGCGAGCAGCGGCGTCAGCAGGTTGTGCGCCACCAGGAACGGCACATCCACGTACTTGCCCTTGCCGACCATTGCGGTCTTCGCGTCGAAGTTGTTCTCCAGCTGCTTCAGGAATTCCGTCGGACCGTTTCCATCGGACGGGTTGCAACGCATGTAGATCTGCAACCACACCATCCTCACCTTGTTCTCGTTCTGGAAGGCCGCCGTCCCGATCAATCCCCCGAGCAACAGCTTGTTGGTGACCGCTTCCCAACCTCCGACCAACCATTTGCCGATCTCCCCGACTCGGAGGTGAGCGTCGTGCTTCATCTCCGAGATGTCGCCGGCGATCGGGACCCACTGTTTGATGTTCTGACCGACAGAAGACGTCCCCGCCTTCATCGTGAGCAACTGCTTGTAGATCCCCACGATGATCGCGTCGTCCCACTGCGCCGGCCGGGCAACGGCGACGCGGCGCTGCATTGCGTCGAAGGTCGCCGCCGGATCGATCGCCCATGCTTCGAGGCAGGCACGCATCACGCCGAGCGGCTCTTCGCCGTGCTCGGCGTACTCGAGCTTGCCGGAGGTGACCCAGGGGTCCTCGGGCGACACGAGGTCGAGTTCGCCCGATGGCTTGGCCAGTTCCACCTGGCCGATCGATGCATTGGCGCCGAGCGACTTGACGCCGCCGTAGCCGTCCTTCTTGGCCTTCTGACCGAGGAACGTGGCGAGGCTTGCGTTGTTCTTGATGTACTCGGTGATCTGGGCCCGAGCCTTGGTGTCATCGCTGTCGAGGTTCACGTTCACGTCGTTTGAGTTGGTGAGGCAGGCGTTGAACAGGATGCGTCGGTACTTCGCGCCGGCCGGATCGAGCAACGCTTCGGCGTCTTTGTGCATGTTGCCGAGGATCTCGTTGAACAGCGCTTCCGTCGAGCCATCGCCGACACCGATCATGTCGTTCTTCTCTGTGATGCCGCCATCCTTGGACTGCTCGACCGTGCCGGCCATCTGGATGATCTGGGCGTTGCCGTGGCCGGCGAACATCACCTGGTCGATTTTGCCGTTGACGCCGAAGCCAGCTGCGAGTGGCCCGATCTGACTCTGATACGCGCCGAGCGACTCACCACCCTCGATCAGCAGGGTGAACGTGTTCGGGTTCTTGATCACGTCGGTCAGGAGCGGGTCGCGGTGGAAGGCGCCGTTGTGGTCGATGGAGGCATGCAGGATCAGGGTGAGGGGCAGGTTCTTGACGTTGCCGCTCGCGAAGTTCTTCCTCAACCTCTTCAGCGCTTCGAACTCGAACCGGTGGAAGTTCCGGATCTTGCCGCCGAGCTCGGTGGTGTGCATCGTGCCCGGATCCCAGCCCTCGTTGTGGGCGATGTTCCAGATCTTGAAGTCGTCGCCCCCGTCGGCCTGGAAGATCGGCTTCGGCACCGACGTCGTGTAGTAGTCGATCAGCTTCTGGATCCGGCCCGCGCTCAGAATGCTGTTGAAGACCGTGTCGGTCATCGCGCTCTTCAGCACCCACGCCGGGAACACGGCGAGCAGCTGCCTCAGCGCGTTTCCCTTCTGGCGGGCATCGAGCACCGTGCTCGCAGCGTTCAGCGAGAACGGCACGTTGGCCGATGCCGCCTGCACATACACCTTCAGGTCGGCGATCACTTCGGCCAGCGTGCCCGCCAGCGAACTGCCGGTCTCGCTGCGGATGTCGAGCACCCCGAACGCACCCAGCGACGAGGCGACACCGGGAAGGGCAGCGAAGGCGAGCACTGCCCTGATGGCTGCCTTGTCCTCATCGGTGATCGTGCTGCGTTGATCCCACGTCGGGGTCTCGACCACGTACTTCAACAACGCCGGCAGCTTCAGGAGCTGGACCTCGGACGTCGTCTTGTACTTCAGATCTTCCTTGGCGATCCGCTGACGTTCCTTCTCCTCCGCCTCGAGTCGCAACCGCTCCACCTCGGCCAGCCGCACCCGCTCGACCTCGGCGAGGCGGTCCTTCTCCACCTGCTCGAGCCGCAGCCGCTCGGTCTCGGCAGCGCGTTCCTGCTCTGCCACCTTGAGGCGTTCGTCCTCCACCTCCTTGGCCTTGGCCTCGGAGGCCTGACGCTCCTCGTCCTCGAGCCGGACACGCTCTTCTTCGGCTTTCTGCTTCGCGGCCTCGCGCTCCTTGCCTTCCAGCTCGAGCTGCGCCTTCTCCTGCAGTTCACGCTCGCGCTCTGCTTCGGCCTCGTGGTCGACCTCGGGGACGGGCTTCGGCAGGGATTCCACCGACGGCTTGACACTCACCGGCGCGTCCACGACCGAAGTGCTCGACACCGGGGTGTCGAGCGGCGCATCGACCACTACAGGGGACGACATGGTCGGCTCCGGGGTCTCCGCCTTGGTGGCCGACTCCAGCAGGCCCATCACGATCGCCTTCTGACCCTCGTCCAACTGCGCGACCTTGGCCAAGAAGCGACCGTCTTTGGCCATGAGGGCACGGGTCTTCTGGTCCGCCGACTGCACCATCTTCACCAACGCCTCACCCGTGGTGTTGCGGGTGGCGGTGGGGCCGCTGATCGTCGGATCGCCACCCTTGCCCTTCTTCTTCTTGCCGAACATTCCGGAGAACGGGTTCTTGCGCTGGATCACCCGCTGCGCCCCCGTCTCACCCCCACGCTGTTGGACCACATGGGTCAGCTCGTGCGCCATCAGCCTCTGACCTTCGGTGTTGTTCGCCGGCATGCCACCCTTGACGAAAATGTCCGTGCCGACCGTGAATGCCTTGGCCGACACCGCCTCGTTCAGCTGGTCCGACGAACCACCGGTGTGCACCTTGACGTCGCCGAACGAGCTGCCGAACGCCGATTCCATCGGCTTGCGCATCGCATCCGGCATCACCTGGCCACCCGAGCGGGCCGCATTGATGCTGCCCTCGATGTCCGAACCAACCGCCCCGCCCTCGGCACCGATCACGTCACCAGAACCTGCCGCCCCAGCGGTGTCCTTGCGCTGCACCTGACGAACCCGCTGCACCACCGGACCGCCCGATGTGGCTTCGCCACCCGCGTCACTCGGCGCAGCTCCGTTTCGGGAGCGGCTGCTCAGCGCCGCGACCACGCGCTCAGCGACGTCGTCGGCTTCACGCTCGAACACGTCGTTCGCAGCCCCCACCTCGAGCTTGGCCTGACCGATGGCCAGCAGCGCTGCCGCCCGGTTGCCCGCCGCACGACGCTGCGCCACCCGATGCTGGCGCGGGTCTGACGCTTCGGACCGCACGTCTGACGTGGTCTCTCGAACGGTCTTGGTCTCCGGGGTGACAGGCATCGAGGCTCTCCCTAACACGAGCGTGCGACTGGGGCCCTCCGCACGAGGTCGCAGTGATCCTATTGCACGGGCAAGTGGCACACGACTGCCAGAAGGAGTCTTCGGCGGCAATGGTGCTGGTAGGTTCGGCGGCGGATGGAACCGCTGCGGACCTGGGACGTCTTCGCCGATGCTGTCATCCATCGCAGCGTCCACGAGCGGCGACGCCGTTGGGGTGCCGAGATCGCTCCGGAAGCCGGCACGGTGGTGCGCGATGGCGACCTCGATCGGCTGCTCGCCGAGCTGCCGTTGGCACAGGCCACGGCCGCTGTCGGCCGTTCGAATGCGCCGGTGCTGTTCGTCGACCTCGACGGCAGCGAAGCGGACACCAAGGCACGCAACGACGCAGTGACCGTCGCCCGCACGGCGCTGCACCAGCGCGAGCCGGGCGACGCGTTCAGCGATCTGGTCGGCGCCGCCGGCCTCGACGAGACGTCCGCCGAGCTGCTGGCGCTGCTGGTCGCGATCGGCTGGAACCCCGTGCGGCTGCGCCTGGTCGGCTACGTCCAGGACGACCTCACCGTCCGGGGCGTGATGCTGGCGAGCCTGGCGGCGATGCTCGAACACGAAGCCAGCGTGCTCGACGCGCTGGCGCCCGACTCACCGCTGCGGCGATCGTGCCTGGTCGAGGTCACTGCGGGTGCGCTGCCCGGATCGGCAGCTGTCACGGTGCCGACATCGGTGCAATGGCACCTGCTCGGCGACGAGTCGGTGGACCCGGAACTCGCCCACGACACGGCGACCCAACCAGGCGAGCCAGTCGGCGAGGCGCCGAGGCTCACGCTGGTGCACGGTCTCGACCGAGTGCGCCGGCTGCAGGCCGCCGCCGGTGTGGTGGGCACGAGTCGCCTGATCACCAGTCCGCCGCCGTCCACCGAGGTGCAGTGGGCAGCGCTCGTGCGGTCTGCGCTGTGCCATCGCGCCGTCGCCGTTCTGGAGCTGGAGGACATGACGCCCGACGTCCGTCACTGGGTCCGGCGGGCGTCGATGGTCACCTGGATCATCTCAACCCGGTTCCCGATCAACCTCGAGGTCCTTCCGCCGGTCCCGTTCGTGGAGGTCGACGTTCCGGACTCGCCACTCAGCGATGCCGAGGTGCACGCCGTGCTCGGCGAGATCCCGGCCGGGCACCGCCTCAACCCGAACCAGTTGGCCCTGCTGTCACGCCACAGCAGCGTCACGGCGCAGGATGCAATCCGCCGACTGGCGAGCGGCGAGCTGGACAAGCTGGCCCGCCGCGTGCGGCCCCGTCGTCGCTGGGACGACCTGGTCCTGACACCCGACAAGCTGGCCCAGGTACGCGAGGTCATCGTGCGGGTGCGCCACCGGTCGCAGGTCTATGAGACGTGGGGCTTCAAGCCCGTGCCGTCGGCGGGCGTGCTCGCCCTGTTCGCGGGTGCGTCGGGCACCGGCAAGACGATGTCGGCCGAGATCATCGCCGGCGAGCTCGGCCTCGACATGTTCAAGATCGACCTGTCGTCCTTGGTCAGCAAGTACATCGGCGAGACCGAGAAGAACCTCGAGCGGGTGTTCACCGCAGCCGAGGGCGGCGGCGTCGTGCTGGTGTTCGACGAAGCCGATGCGGTGTTCGGCAAGCGCACCAAGGTCACCGATGCCCAGGATCGCTACGCCAACATCGAGACCAGCTACCTGCTGCAGCGACTCGAGAGCTACGACGGCCTGATCGTGCTGACCTCCAACCTGTCCGGCAACATCGACTCGGCGTTCATGCGCCGCATCCACGTCTCGGTCGACTTCCCCATGCCGGAGGAAGCGGAGCGGCTGTCGATGTGGCGCTCGTCGTTTCCCGACACTGCGCCGCTCGGCGACATCGACTTCGAGTTCCTCGCGCAGAGGTTCAAGTTCGCCGGCGGGTCCATCCGCACGGCGGCGCTCTCGGCAGCCTTCGCCGCAGCCGATGCCGGCGGGCCGTTGAACATGACCCACGCCATCCACGGCGTGCGGCGCGAATACCAGAAGCTCGGCCGCATCATCACGCCCGTGGAGTTCGGCGCCTGGTACTCCGAGTTCGGCTGACGCCGAAGCGTAGAGCCCTACTCGATCCGCAGGCCGGAGATCGCCCGAGCGATCACGAGCTGCTGGATCTCAGACGTACCCTCAAAAATTGTGTGGATCTTGGCATCGCGGTGCCAGCGCTCGACGGGGTACTCGCGGGTGTAGCCGTAGCCGCCGAGGATCTGGATGGCGTCCTCGGTGACGCGGACAGCGGTCTCGCTGGCCTTGTACTTGCTCATCGAGCCCTCACCGTTCTTGAAGCCGCCGTTACGGGCCAGCCAGGCAGCACGCCAGATGAGCAGGCGGGAGGCATCGATCTCGACGGCCATGTTGGCGAGCTTGAACGCGATTGCCTGGTTCATGATGATCGGCTTGCCGAAGGCATGGCGCTCCTTGGCGTACTCGAGAGCGTATTCGTACGCAGCGCGGGCGACACCGAGCGCCTGGGCGCCCACGGTCGGGCGGGTGGCCTCGAACGTCGCCATCGCCGGCTGGCCACCGCTGTGGCCGCGCTCTTTGGCACGGGCCAGCTTGGCGTCCAGCTTCTCCTTGCCGCCGAGCAGCAGGCTGCCGGGGATGCGGACGTCGTCGAGCACGACTTCGGCGGTGTGCGAGGCACGGATGCCGTGCTTCTTGTACTTCTGACCCTGGCTGAGGCCCTTGGTGTTCGGCGGAACGATGAAGCTGGCCTGGCCGCGACCCTTGAGTTCGGGGTCGACCGCAGCGACGACGACGTGCACATCGGCGATGCCACCATTGGTGATCCAGGCCTTGGTGCCGTTGAGCACCCACTCATCGGTGGCCTGGTCGTAGACGGCGCGAGTGCGCAACGAGGAGACGTCGCTGCCGGCGTCGGGCTCGCTCACACAGAACGCGCCGAGCTTGACGTCGTCGGGCGTGCCGTAGCACTGCGGGACCCACTCCATGACCTGCTCGGGCGTGCCGTTGCCGCTGATGCCGGCAGCCGCCAGGGCGGTACCCATGATGGCCATACCGATGCCAGCGTCACCCCAGAAGATCTCCTCGACCGCGACGGGCAGGGTCAGCCCGCTGTTGTCGCTGATCGCGTTCATCAAGAAGTCGATGCCGTACAGGCCGTTCTTGGCAGCCTCCTGGACGACCGGCCAGGGGAACTCCTCGCGCTCGTCCCACTCATGAGCAGCCGGGCGGATGACCTCGGCGGCGAACTCGTGGACCCAGGACTGGATCTGCAACTGGTCTTCGTTGAGCGTGAGCGAGAAATCGGCCATATCGCTAAGTTACCTCGCGGTAACCTGGCTCGACAACATCGCGCCGACCAAAATCTGGCTGCCGTTCGTGTGGCCGGTGGTGTGGGAGAGTGCACCCCGGGTCGACGCACATCTCCGGGGGGAACCATGGCCAGATCGAACAACGCTCGCCGCTGCATCGCCGGGCTGGTGGTGGCCGGTGCTCTGGTCGCTGCCTCATGCTCCAGCGACAGCGCGTCGACCGCCGCGAGCACGGCGCCGGCCGTCATCACGACGACCACCACGGCGGCGACTGCGCCCGCGTCGTCGGCCACGCCGACCACCGACGCTGCACCCGACACCGCGGCTGCGGACACGACGCCGGCAACGGCCGACACAGCGTTGGTCGACGCCGACGCGGCGACCAAGGCGGCGCTCGCCGGGGCACTCGCCGCCAGTCCGGCGGGCTGCGACCCGCTCGACACCCGTGCGTGCCTGCTGCCGTTCCCGAGCAACGCCTACACGGTCACCGATGCCAAGACCGACACCGGGCTGCGCATCCACATGCCGGCGGGCGCCGGTGGCGCGAACGCGAGCGGCGTGCCGGTCGACCTCACCGAATGGAACCGCAACGACGGCTTCAGCCCGAACAGCAGCCTGATGGCGTTCGTGCCGAACGTGGACGTGCAGGGCTCGAAGCTGCCGCCATGGAACGACCTGCAGTCGTCGCTGGACGACGACGCGACGGTCGTGGTCATCGACACCGACACGGACAAGCGTGTCCCGCTGTGGGCCGAGTTGGATGCCAAGGCGGCGCTCGCCGATCGTGCGCTCGTCATCCATCCCGCCGTGGCACTGGCCGAGGGTCATCATTTCGTCGTCGGTCTGCGCGCAATGTTCGACGGCGACGGCCGGACCGTTCCCCCGAGCCCAGTCTTCGCGGCCTACCGCGACCGGATCGCCGACGACGCACTCGATGCCCGCCGCCCGGCGATGGAGGCCACGTTCGACGCGCTCGAGGCAGGTGGCATCGAGCGCAGCTCGCTCTACCTCGCCTGGGACTTCACGGTGGCCAGCGAGCGCAGCCTCAGCGAGCGGATGCTCAGCATCCGAGATGCGACGCTGAGCCAGCTGGGCGACAAGGCACCGGGGTTCACCGTCACCTCGGTGACCGCGAACACCGACGATGACATCGCCCGCCAGATCGTCGGCACCTACACGGTGCCGAACTTCCTCACCGGTGATGGCGGTCCGGGCAACCGCTTCGCGTACTCCGGCCTGGCGAGCAATCCCGATGCGCTGCCGGTGCAGAACGGGACGGTCGAGGTCGGCTTCGTCTGCAACATCTCGAACGCGACGATGGCGTCGACCGAGCCGGCGCACCTCGTGCAGTACGGCCACGGGCTGCTCGGCGACAACATGGAGATCGACGCCGGCAACGTGCGTGCGTTCGCCAACGAGAGCAACGTCGTGTTCTGCGCCACGAAGTGGGCAGGGATGAGCGAGGACGACGTCGCCAACGCGGCGGCGACACTCGGCGACATCAGCAACTTCCCGACGGTGGCCGACCGGTTGCAGCAGGGCGTGCTCAATCAGATCGTGCTCGGCCGGTTGATGACCCGCCCGGGTGGGTTGTCGAGCCTCAAGGTGTTCCAACGCGAAAACGGCGCGCCGATGCTCGACACTGCGCACCTCGACTACGACGGCAACAGCCAGGGCGGGATCATGGGCATCATGCTCGCTGCGGTCTCTCCCGACATCGAGCGCGCCGTGGTCGGCGTTCCCGGCATCAACTACAGCCTGCTCCTGCCGCGCAGCGTCGACTTCGCGACGTACGAGGCCGTGTTCGAGCCTGCCTACCCCAACGACCTCGACCGGATGCTTGACGTGAACCTGCTGCAAATGCTGTGGGACCGCGGCGAGGGTGGGGGCTACGCCCAGCACGTCACGAATGATCCGTATCCGGGCACCAAGGCCAAGCCGATCCTGCTCGACATCGCATTCGGTGACTGGCAGGTCAGCGAGCTCGCCGGAATGGTCGCAGCGCGGACGATGGGCGTCACGATCCACCGCCCCGTCACCGCGTCGGGCCGAAGCGAGGAGGTGGATCCGGGCTGGGGCCTGACGACGACGAAGTACCCCAGCACCGGCTCCGGCGTGGTGATCTGGGACAGCGGCAGCGACCCGATCCCGCTCGAAGCTGTCCCGCCGTCGACCGGGCGTGACCCGCACGAGGACCCCCGCTACGACCCCGACGTGCGCACCCAGAAGGCGAAGTTCCTGTTCGACGACACGCTCATCGACGTCTGCAACGGCGCGGCCTGCACGGCCGACAACAGCGACTGACACTCAGGCTGGGTTGAGGGGGATCTGCAGCAGCGCCGGGGCAATGGTGGTGTAGATCAGGTTCGCGCCGGGCTTGTAGACGTGCACGCCGTCCCACCGGTAGCCGAGGTCGGCGCTGATGGCGGGGTCGTTGCACCACTGTGTCGGTCCGCTGACGAACGAGACGTTCGTGGGGTCGGCTGCAGCGGCCGTGCGCAGCAGTTCGTTGAGGTGAGCGACGCGGCTGTCCTTGCCGCGCTCGGGCAGGGCGGGCACACCGGCGCCTTTCACATCGGTCGGGCGCATGCACGCGACCTCCAGCAACGCCACCTTCGAGCCGGCCGCCTTCAGCGCATCGATGCCCTGCTGCAGGTGTTCGAGGTAGTAGCCGTCGGCGGAGGTGGTCCCGAACTTCAGCGTTCCGTCGGAAAGCCTCACGTCGAACACGTCCCACGCGCCGAGCACCACGAGCGCGACCTGGGCCTTCGCTTTCGAAGCCGAAGCGCCCCACTTGCCCGCCCAGCCGGCGCAGTTGTCGAACGTGCGATTGAAGCTGGTGCGGGTCGAGAGCACCGTGCCGGTGTCGTACACGCCGCACCCCTCGACCGAACCGTCGGTGATCGTGAACGTGGAACCGATGCCGTCGGGCAGGTTGACGGCCAGCGCATGCGCCTGCGAATCGCCGACCACGACGACGCGTCGTGGCAGCGCTGCCGTCGTGGTCGGGGTGCCGGCGATGGTGGTCGCTGTGGCCACGACCGCGATCGTTCCGGCCGCCTGCGCTGCTGTGTCGAGCCTGAAGGCAGCGTCCTGACCACCGACCGCCGCGTCGAAGTGCTGCACCCCGACATAGAACGACAGCAGCGCGACGATGACAGCCGTCCCCGCGCCGACGACGAGTGACGTCACCCGCACGCGACGGACGCGGTCCTGGCCGATCGCCTTGCGCTGCTCACCGAGCCACGACGCCATCCATCCCTTGCGGATCGGCGTCTCGACGTAGCGGTAGCACGCCTCCGAGATCGCGACGGTGGCGGCCATCGCGACGATGAACTTCGGCCAACTGCCGGAGTGGTAGACGTGGCCGATCACGAACACCGGCCAGTGCCACAGGTACAGCCCGTAGGAGCGGCGTCCGATTTCGACCAGCGGCTTCCAACCGAGGACAGAGCGCATCCCGTGTGCTGCCGGGTAGACGACGACGGCCACGACCACCATCGACAGCATCGACACAACCGGCAGCAGCCACTGGTAGATGTAGCCGGCCTGCAGGGATGCGACGGCCATGATGCAGATCAGCAGCGTCAGCGCTGCGGCGCCGAGCGGATCGAGGCGACGGCCACGCGCCTCGGACGGCTTGGTCGACCGCCATGGCCGCCACACGAATGCTGACCCGGCACCGAGCAGCAGGCCGCTCGAGCGCGTGAACGTGCTCAGGTACAGCGCATTGTTGGACAGATTCCCGTGCATCACGAACGTTGCGATCATCACCGTGACCGACGCACCGATGAAGGACACTCCGCGGCTGCGGAGCAGGCCGGCACCGATCGTCATCGCGCCGACGAACACGACCGGCCAGATCAGGTACCACTGCTCCTCCACCGCCAGCGACCACAGGTGGCGCAACAGCGGCGGGTCGGCCGACGAGAAGTACGGCGTCGCGCCCAGGATCTGGCCCCAGTTGCCGACGTAGAACAGCGACCACGGAAGGTCGCGCTTGAGCGTCGACTGCTGTTCGTCCGAGCCGAACAACGCGGCCCAGATCGCCACAGCCGTCAGCATCGTCAACAGCGCGGGCAGTAGCCGACGGGCACGGCGGATCCAGAACTGCTCGAGGCTGACCCGCTGGTTCTTCTCGCGTTCGTCGAGGAGCAGCGAGGTGATCAGATAGCCGGAGACGACGAAGAACACCTCGACGCCGAAGAACCCTCCGCCCATCCAGCCGAAGCCGGCGTGGAACAGCATGACGGCGACGACGCTGATCGCACGCAGGCCGTCGAGGCCGGGTTGGTAACCCATCGACGTCGTGTCCACCTTGGTCGGGCGGATCGCCGGACGCTGACCGGTCCACTGGCGGTCGAGCGCAGCGAGGCGTCTCAGCGCGGGCGGATCGGGGGTCTCGACCGAAAGCGTCACGCGAGCGTACGTTCCCATTTCAGGGTCGCCAGTCCGAGCCCGCACAACGCCGCCGCGACGAGGTAGGGGGCAGGGATCCCGATGTGGTGGAAGAGGAACCCGGCGAGCGCGGGCCCGGCGACGCGTGCGAGCGCGCTCCCGCTCTGCTGGAAGCCGAGGGCTTCGCCGCGCTGCTGGGGAGACACACCACTGGTGACCATCGCAGTGAAGTTTGGCGCAGTCAGACCCTGTCCGATGGTCAACAGCAACAGACCCGGGATCAGAACTGCCCAATGCGTGGCAAACGCAACCACGGCGAGGCCCACTGCGTTGAACACGAGACCTGCAGAAACGGACCCGCGAATGCCCAGGCGGGCGCCGACCGGACGAACGATGCCGCCCTGCACGAGCACCAGCAGCAGACCGATACAGACGAAGACCACGGCAATGCCCGCCTCGTCGAGATCGAAGCGTTCCTTGGCCAGTAGTGCGAACGTGGCCTCGAACCCGCTGAACGCGGCGATCGCGATGAACGCCACCGTGACGAGGCGCCACAACTCTCGTGAATGCACCGACTTCTGGACGATGTGCTGCTGGCGCCGGTCGTGGTGGGTCTCGGGCAGGCGGACGATCGCGACGCAACCGTTGATCAACGCCACCGTGCCGGCGACGTAGAACGGCAGGTGCGGGCCACGCAGCGCGGACAGCGCGCCGAGCGCCGGCCCGAGCACGAACCCGACGCCGAACGCAGCCCCGAGCAGACCGAACGCGCGGGCGTGGTCCTTGCCGGGCACGACATCGGCGACCGATGCCTGGGCGACCGACACGCTGGAGCCGGACGCACCGTCGATGATGCGGCCGAGGAACAGCAGCCACAGCACGCCGGCTGCGCCGGTGACGAAGCTGGCGAGGGCTGTGCCGAACAACGACATCAGGATGATCGGCTTGCGCCCGACCCGGTCACTGAGCCGTCCAAGCAGGGGCGCCCCGACGAACTGGGCCAGCGAGTACGACGCGAACAGCAGGCCGACCGTGAACGCGTTCGCGCCGTACCGCTCGGCGTACACGCCCAGGATGGGGGCGACGATGCCGAAGCCGACGAGATCCAGCGCAACCGTGGTCCAGATGATCCAGAACCCGCGCGGCAGCGGCGTCCTCGTATCTGATCCACGGTTCGACACGACGTGGAGCGTGCCACTTCCCGGCGGAGATTCCCAACCTGGCGCTGGTCACGCCATCGTCTCTGCGGCGATCGTCAGCGGCGGACGGTCGTGCCGGTCTTGGTGGTCTCGACCAGCCAACCGTCGGCCTGCAGTTCGGCGCGCAGCGCGTCGGCGAGGGCGAAGTCCTTGGCGGCGCGCGCCTGGTCGAGCGCTGATGCCCTGGCGAGCACGTCGGCGGGCACGTCGTCCGCAGTCTTGAGCACGAGTCCGACGGCCGCGCACAGCTCGCGCACCGTCGTCGCCAGCGTCGCAGCGAGGGCCAAATCGCCGGCGTCGACGGCTGCGTTGCCGCGCCGGGCGGCATCGAACACGAGTGCCATCGCGTTCGCGGTGTCGAGGTCGTCGTCCATCCGCGCCCGGAATGCGTCGACGATCGAGGGGTCGCCGGGCACCGACGCCACGCCGGCGTCGGTTGCGCGCCGGGCAAACGTGTCGAGGCCGCCGAGGGCGCGCTCGGCAGCACCGACGGTGTCGGTGTTGACGCTGACCGGCGAGCGGTAGTGGCTCTGGAGTAGGAGCAGGCGGTAGCTGCGCGGATCCATCGTGTCGACGAGGTCGAGCAGGGTCGTGAAGTTGCCGAGGCTCTTGGACATCTTCTCGCCGTCGGCATCGACCACGAACGCGTGGTGCATCCAGTGGTTGGCGAAGCCCTTGCCGAGCGCAACGGCCTGGGCACGCTCGTTCTCGTGGTGAGGGAACTTGAGGTCCTGGCCGCCGGTGTGCAGGTCGAAGTGCTCGCCGAGCAGGGCCAGGCTCATCACCACGCACTCGCTGTGCCAGCCGGGACGGCCATCGCCCCACGGCGACGGCCAGCTCGGCTCGCTGCTCCCGTCAGCTTTGGGCTTGGTGAACTTCCACAGCGCGAAGTCGGCGGCAGCGCGCTTGTTCTCGGCGCCGAAAACCTCGCGGTCGCCGCCACCGGTGAGCATGTCCTCCAGCCGCTGGTGGGTGAGCAGGCCGTAGTCGGCCACCGAGGCGACCGACATGTAGATGCCGTCGTCAGTGACATATGCAGCGTCGCGCTCGATCAGATCGGCGATGAGGGTCACCATCTCGGTGACGTAGTCCGTCGCGTGCGGGACGTCGGTCGGACGGAGCACACCCATCGCGTCCATCGCCTGCCACCACAGCGCCTCGTTCTCGGCGGTGATCTCCTGCCACGGCCGGCCCTCACGGGCAGCGCGATCGATGATCTTGTCCTCGATGTCGGTGATGTTGCTGACGTGGCGCACGGTGAGCCCGGTGGACTCGAGGTAGCGGCGCAGGATGTCGTACATCAGCGTCGACCGGCCGTGGCCGATGTGGGGCGGGCCGTACACCGTTGGCCCGCAGACGTAGACGCTCACCACGCCGGGATCGCGCATCGCGAGCGGGCGAACGGTTCGTGTCGCGGTGTCGTACAGGTTCAGCATGGGTCGACAGCGTATGCCGCTGCCGACCCGACATCCATGACATTCAGCGCCGCGACTGCACCGACCACGAGCGTCGCCGGTGACTCGACGGCGAGCGCTGCGAGCTGATCGAGGCGGCACCGCTCGACCAGCTGCTGGTCGGTCGTCGCCCGGCGGATCGCGGCGACAGGCGTGTGGGCGGCCAGGCCTCCGGCCATCAATGCGTCGGCAATGACCCCGCGCTCGGCGACGCCCATCAGGATCACGATGGTGCCGCCGGACTGGGCGAGCGCGGTCCAGTTGACCGGCAACTCGCCGAACTGGCGGTGACCAGTGACGACGGTGAACGACGCGGCGAGACCGCGGTAGGTGACTGGGATGCCGGCCGCGGCAGGCGCTGCGACGGCCGACGTGATGCCCGGGACGACCTCACACGCGAACCCTGCGGCCGCGAGGACGACTGCCTCTTCTCCCCCACGGCCGAACACGAACGGGTCGCCGCCCTTGAGCCGCACGATGCGCTTGCCCTCGGTTGCGAGGCGCACGAGCAAGGTGTTCGTCAACTCCTGGGCGACTCCGGCGCCGGGCCGCTTGCCGACATCGATCAACTCTGCGTCGGGCCGCACGAGCGCGAGCACCCCGGCCCCGACGAGCGCGTCGTGGACGACGACATCCGCTTCGGCGATCAGACGCGCGGCGCGGACCGTCAACAGTTCGGGGTCACCGGGACCGGCACCCACCAGCGCGATGTGACCCGGTGACGACGCCGGAACGGTCCGTGCTGCGTTCATGTCACCACACACCATCACAATTGATGATGTGTGGTGACATGAACGTGGGGTGAGGGGGTGTCACGGGGCGATGGAGGTGACCATCGCCGCGGCGGCGGTCGTGTTCGTCGCCTCGTCGATGAGGATCAACCGGCCACCGTCAGGGTTGTCGACGTACCGATCGGCGACGACGGGCTCGCTGAGGTGCAGGCGGACGTGACCGAGGTCGTTCAGGCCGAGCTGGTCGGTCGGTGCGCGGTCGAGGGTGGCGAGATCGTGGCGGTGGTCGATCGCAACGACCGTGGCCCGCCCGGTGCGGCTGCCGTGCTTGAACCACCAGCGGCTGCCGACGGTGAGCGGCTGGTCGATCATCCAGCAGATGTCGGCCTCGACCGTCTCGCCGACGCCGGGAGCGGTCGTCGAATCGGCCGTGACGAGCACATCGCCGCGTGCGACATCGACCGTGTCGGCGAGCTCGACGACGAGTGCGTGGCCGATCTCGGCGACCTCGACCGGCTTGCCGGCGCGGTGCAGCGCGGCGACGGTGGTGCGGATCCCGGCTGGCTGCACGATGACGGCGTCGCCGACGGCGAGCGATCCACCGGCGAGGACGCCTGCGTAGCCACGGAAGTCGGCGAACTCGCCGCCCTGGGGACGAATCACGCGTTGCACGTGCACGCGAGAACCCACCTCGACGCGAGGCTGGTTGTCGAACTCCTCGAGCAGCTCGAGCAGCGGCGGGCCGTCGTACCATGGCGTGTGCGTCGAGCCGTCGACGACGTTGTCGCCGAGCAGGGCCGAGAGCGGGATCGCGACGACCGGCACCGGCGTCGGCAGGGCACGCACGTACTCGTCGACTTCTTTGGCGATGTTCGTGAACTCGTTCTCGTCCCAGTCGATGAGGTCCATCTTGTTGACGGCGACGACGATGCCCTTGACCCCGAGCAGGGTGGCGATGAACGCATGGCGGCGGGTCTGCTCGACGACGCCGTGGCGAGCGTCGACGAGCACGATCGCGACGTCTGCGGTCGAGGCGCCGGTGACCATGTTGCGTGTGTACTGCGCATGGCCGGGCGTGTCGGCGACGATGAAGCTGCGCCGGGTCGTCGCGAAGTAGCGGTGGGCGACGTCGATGGTGATGCCCTGCTCGCGCTCGGCGCGCAGGCCGTCGGTCAGCAGGGCGAGGTTCGTCTCGCCGTCGCCGTAGCGGCGACTGGCCTTGACGACGGCGCTGAGCTGATCCTCGAACACCGTCTTGGTGTCGTGCAGCAGACGGCCGATCAGGGTGCTCTTGCCGTCGTCGACCGAGCCGGCCGTGGCGATGCGGAGCGTGCCGAGCTGGCCGGTGCGTCGTGGTGCGATTGCGGTTGCTGTGCTCACTAGAAGTAGCCCTCTCGCTTGCGGTCTTCCATGGCGGATTCGCTGAACGTGTCGTCGGCGCGTGTGGCGCCGCGCTCGGTGATGCGTGCGGCCGCCACTTCGGCGATCACGTCCCACACGGTGCTGGCAGTGGACTCGACGGCGCCGGTGCAGCTGGCGTCGCCGACGGTGCGGTAGCGCACCACCGCGTCGAACGGCTCTTCGCCGGGCTCGAGCACCACCGGACCACCGACGGACAGCAGCATGCCGTCACGCTCGACGACCGTGCGGGTGTGGCTGTAGTAGATGGTCGGCAGCTCGACCTCGTGGAGGGCGATGTAGTTCCAGATGTCGACCTCGGTCCAGTTCGACAGCGGGAACGCGCGGAGGTGCTCGCCTTTGCGAATGCGCGCGTTGAGTACGCCCCACGGCTCGGGCCGCTGCTGGCGCGGATCCCAACGGCCCTGGCGATCGCGGAAGCTGAGGATGCGCTCCTTGGCGCGGGCCTTGTCCTCGTCGCGGCGGCCACCGCCGAACGCGGCGTCGAAACCGTGCTCGGCGATCGCGTCGAGCAGTGTCACGGACTGGAGCCGGTTGCGGCTGGCCCGGGGGCCGGTGTCCTCGACGACGCGTCCGGAGTCGATGGACGCCTGCACGCTGGCGACCACGAGGCGGACGCCAGTTTGGGCGACGAAGCGGTCGCGGTAGTCGATGACCTCGGCGAAGTTGTGTCCGGTGTCGACGTGCATGACGGGAAACGGCAGGCGGGCCGGGGCGAACGCGAGCAGAGCGAGGTGCAGCAGGACCGCTGAGTCCTTGCCACCGCTGAACAGCAGCACCGGGTTCTCGCACTCGGCGGCGACCTCACGGATGATCGTGATGGCCTCGTCGGTCAGCGCACCGAGGTGCAGGCTGGCCTGGGCGGCGGCCGTGGTGCCCAACGCGCCGCGGCTGTCGGCAGGGGCGCCGCGGCTGCCCGCCGGTTCGAGGTCGGTGCTCATCCGTGCAGCCCGCACTCGGTCTTGGCGCTGCCGGCCCAACGGCCGCCACGCTTGTCCTCGCCGGGGGCGACGGGGCGGGTGCATGGCCAGCAGCCGATCGAGGGGTATCCGCGTTCGGTCAGCGGGTTCGCCGGCAGTTCGTGGAGCTGGGCGTAGAGCGCCATGTCGTCGTCGGTGTAGGCGGCGAGCGGGTTGAGCTTGACGATGTTGCGGCCGATGTCGTAGCTGGCCACGGGAGCGTTGGCGCGGGTCGGGCCGTCGGCACGGCGGACGCCGGTGACCCAGGCGCGCTTGGCCTCCAGCGAACGGTTCAGCGGCTCGACCTTGCGGATCGCGCAGCAACCCTCCATGTCGGTCTGCCAGAGATTGTCCGGCTGCACAGACGGGAGGGGGTGGACGATGCGCAAATTGAGGTCGAGGGTCCTGGTCAGCTCGTCGACGAGCCACTTGGTCTCGGCGAACAGGTATTGCGTGTCGAGCAGCACGATCTCGATGCCGGGAACGGCGGTGGCCGCCACGTGTACGAGGACGGCATCTTCGAAACTGGCCGTGACGACCAGACCGTCGACGCCGAACTGCTCGGCAGCCCAGCGCAAGGTGTCGGCAGGCTGGCCGGTCTCGAGCGAAGCGGGGAAGGTGATCAACGACATCGGGGCACTATATCCTGACAAATCCGATCACCTTTAGGGTAATGGTCAGGATTCACGCGCAGTTGACCGCTGCCCGGCCCGATCAGGGCCGGTACTGTGCGCACATGGCGTTCCCGTATCCCGTCTTCTTGGACCTGACCGGCGTCGCTGTGCTGGTCGTGGGCGGCGGACCGGTGGCTCTGCGCAAGGCCCAGGGCTTGGCCGAGTCCGGCGCGATCGTGACCGTCGTCGCCCCGACGATCGTCGAAGGCTTGGTCGACGTCGCCACCCACCTGCTGCGACGTCCGTACGAGTCGAGCGATGTCGAGGGGTTCCAGTTGGTCATGACCGCGACGAACGACCCGGAGGTCAATGCTCAGGTCGGTCGCGACGCAACAGCGCTCCAGATCTGGGTCAACAGCGCCGACGACCGCGACAACTGCTCGTTCATCCTTCCCGCCGTCGCCCGACGCGGCCTGATCACCGTCGCCGTCAGCACCGGCGGCTCCAGCCCCGCACTCGCCGGACGGCTACGCACCGACATCGCGACCACGCACCTGACTGCTGCCACCGAGTTCGCGGCCGCCGATCTCGGTCGTCAACGCGCCGAGATCCACGCGACCGGCGCGAGCACCGAGGACATCGACTGGACCGAACGGGTCGAGGTGGCATTGCGGGGCGAAACCGAATCGGGAGCCGGTCGGGACGCTCGGTAGCCTGGACGCCTTATGAGCACGATTCCGGACAAGCCGTCACTCGATGGCATCGAAGCCCGGTGGAGCCAGCGATGGAACACCGACGGCACCTACTCCTTCGATCGTTCGGCGACCCGTGATCAGGTCTTCAGCATCGACACGCCCCCGCCCACCGTCAGCGGCTCGCTGCACATGGGCCACGTGTTCAGCTACACCCACACCGACATCATCGCCCGCTACCAGCGGATGATCGGCAAGCAGGTCTTCTACCCGATCGGTTGGGACGACAACGGCCTGGCGACCGAGCGCCGCGTCCAGAACTACTTCGGCGTCCGCTGCGATCCGTCGCTGCCCTTCGAGGCGGGCCTCGAGCCGCCGTTCCGCGGTGATCCACCCAAGGACCATCGCGCGATCCCCGTGTCGCGCCCGAACTTCATCACCCTCTGCGAGGAACTGACTGCTCACGACGAGGCGATCTTCGAGGACGTGCTCCGCCGGCTCGGCCTGTCCTATGACTGGTCGATGCTCTACACGACCATCGACGAGCACTGCCGCCGGGCCAGCCAGAAGGCGTTCCTGCACAACCTCGCCCGCAGCGAGGCCTACACCCAGGACGCGCCGACGCTGTGGGACGTGGACTACAAGACCGCCGTCGCCCAGGCCGAGATGGAAGACCGGGACATGGCCGGCGCCTACCATCAGATCGCGTTCCACCGCGTCGACGGGGCTGGCGATGTCGTGATCGACACGACCCGCCCGGAGCTGTTGGCGGCCTGCGTTGCGCTCGTCGCCCATCCGTCCGACGCCCGCTACGAGCCGCTGTTCGGCACGCTCGTGACCACGCCGTTGTTCGGCGTGCAGGTGCCGATCCTGGCCCATCACCTCGCTGATCCGGAGAAGGGCACCGGCATCGCGATGATCTGTACGTTCGGTGACACCACCGACGTCACCTGGTGGCGCGAGCTGAACCTCGAGTCGCGCGCGATCGTCGCCCGCGACGGCCGCCTGCTGGCCGAGACGCCGTGGATCACCGACGCCGACGGTCAGGCTCGCTACGCCGAGCTCGTCGGGCGCAGCACCAAGCAGGCCCAGAAGCAGATCGTCGAGATGCTCCGCACCTCGGGCGAACTGCTCGGCGAGCCGCGCCCGATCCAGCACCCGGTCAAGTTCTACGAGCGTGGTGACAGACCGCTGGAGATCGTCGCCAGCCGTCAGTGGTACATCCGCAACGGTGGTCGCGAGGAGCAGCTGCGCACCGATCTCGTCGCCCGCGGCGCCGAGATCACCTGGCATCCGGCGCACATGCAGCACCGCTACACGAACTGGGTCGACGGCCTCAACGGTGACTGGCTGATCAGTCGGCAGCGGTTCTTCGGCGTGCCGGTGCCGATCTGGTACGCACTCGATGCCGACGCCAACCCCGACTACGACACGCCGCTGGTGCCCGACGAGTCGCGGCTGCCGATCGACCCGTCCACCGATGCCCCGTCCGGCTACACCGAGGACCAGCGCGGCGTCGCGGGCGGCTTCATCGGTGACCCCGACGTGATGGATACGTGGGCGACGTCGTCGCTGACGCCTCAGATCGCCGGACGCTGGAGCGAGGACGGCGACGACCTGTTCGCCCGAGTCTTCCCGATGGACATGCGCGCCCAGGCCCACGACATCATCCGCACCTGGCTGTTCTCGACCGTCGTCCGCAGCCACTGGGAGCACGGCGTCGCACCCTGGAAGCACGCCGCGATCAGCGGCTGGATCCTCGACCCCGACCGCAAGAAGATGTCGAAGTCGAAGGGCAACGTCGTCACCCCGCTCGGTCTGTTCGAGCAATACAGCACCGACGCGGTGCGCTACTGGGCCGGCTCGGCCCGCGGCGGAACCGACACCGCGTACAGCGAGGAGCAGATGAAGGTCGGCCGCAAGCTGGCGATGAAGCTGCTCAATGTGAGCAAGTTCGTGCTCAGCTTCGGTGATCCCGCCGCTGACAACCGCGCCGCTGACAACCCGGTCGACACCTCGATGCTCGCCCGCCTCGCGACGCTCGTCGGCGAGTGCACGACTGCCTTCGAAGGCTTCGATTACGCCCGTTCGCTCGAGCGCACCGAGGCGTTCTTCTGGTGGTTCTGCGACGACTACGTGGAGCTGGTCAAGAGCCGCGCCTACGGCACCCACGGCGATGACGCGGCGGCGAGTGCGCGGGTCGCACTGCGCGCTGCGCTGAGCACGCTGCAGCGATTGTTCGCACCATTCATCCCGTTCACCACCGAGGAAGTGTGGAGCTGGTGGAACGACGGGTCGATCCACATCGCGCCGTGGCCGACAGCGGCTTCGAGCACGATTGGTGATCCGGCGCTGCTCGACGTCATCTGCGAGATCGTCGCCCAGGTCCGCCGGGCCAAAACGGAGTCCAAGGTCACCCAGCGGGCCGGCGTCGAACGCCTCGTCGTCACCGCCCCGGCCGCCACCCAGGCGGCCATCGAGGCCGGCCGCGCGGACATCTCCGATGCCGGATCGATCGGTGCCTTCGAGGTCGTCGACGGTGACAAGGTCCGCTGCGAGATCGTCCTCGCCCCCGTCGAGCCCGTCGCCTGAACGGCCCGGCCGAGGGCCGCGTCATCGTCGGTCGCCCGACCGACCCGGCGGACGTGTATGAAATGACCGAGTCGTCATCCTGGCCTGACACGTTGTCAACCCAGGCTGACCGATCGCACTGAACACACATCACGCCGGAACCTTTCGCCAGTCGGACGGCGATCACCCGCATCCAATCCCGGCCGATCCGACGATCGGCTGCAGAGCCCCGCCCTTCGCGGCACAGGCCTCCGGCGAGAGGCACCCGCAGACACCATCGCATCAGTGGCTCTGGCGCTCGGCCCGGTGAGGCCTGGCCGGCCGGGGCCCCGATGCCGGAACGTCACACCCCTCGCATAGACCGTCGGCATGGACGTCCACCTCCACCTCACCTCGTTGATCGACGATCTGCTCTCCGACGACCCCCGCGCTGAGCTGATCGCATATCGCCGGCTGACGGTGGATGAGTTGCCGTGGCTCGAACAGCGGGTCGTCGCCTTGGCCCGACGGGAGGGTTGGGCGTGGGCGCCCATCGCCCGACTGCTGGGGCGTACCCGGCAGAGCGTGCACCAGCGGTTCCACCGAGCGATGATCGCCCTGCGGCCCGATCCGAGCCTGGCCAAGCACCGTCAGGAGGCAACGTTCGCGAGCATCGCCGACGAGGTGCGCCGCCGCAACGAGGAGGATCCGATCGGCTGGTGACCGCGAAACGAAACACGGTCGCCGCCGGTCACTACCAGGTCTTTCTTTGCACATCCTTTGATTCTGGTTGTCCGAGCGTTTGCAGATCGGAGTGCATCATGATCCCGTACCAACAAGCGTGTCCCGCCTGGTTCGCTCCTCAGTCTCGCTGTCCCGCCCGACGGAGCAACTGGACGGACACACGTTTCGGCTGTCGCCGTCAGCTGCTGATTTCACTTCCCGTCGCGATCAGCAGCTGACGGCGCAGTCATTTTTCGGGCTGATGGATGATCACCGACGGGGCAACGGTGGCGACGGTCAAGACGCCGGACTCGAACGCACGCAACGTCGCCAGGTGCCAGGCCCGCTTGACCTCGTCCTTGCGCCCGATCCGGCACGGCGCGTTGACCCGGATCACGATGCGATCGTCGGCCACCTCGGTGACGCCGACCACGACAGGCGAGCTGAGCAGCATCGGCGCGACGTGATCTTCGTCGGCGAAGGCTGCGGCGACATCGTGCACCGCAATGAGCGCACTGTCGACTGGCGTCGAGCGCGACACCGTCACGTCCAGCAGCGCGGTCGCGGCCTTGGTCAGGTTCGCGACGCGCATCACGTTGCCGTGCTGCACGTGCCAGATCCGGCCCTCGCCGTCGCGCAGCCGAGCGCTGCGCAGCGTGACCCGCTCGACGGTGCCGGACGTCAGCCCGAGATCGACCTCGTCACCGACGCCATACTGGTCGTCGGAGAGCACGAAGAAGCCGGCGATGATGTCGCGGATCAACGTCTGTGCACCGAAGGCCACAGCACCACCGACAACGGTCGCCGTGGCGACGAAGCCGCCGATGTTGATCCCGAGTTCGCTGATGACCGTGATGACTGCGACCGCCCAGACCACACCGACCAATGCCGCACGCAGCGAGGAGCTGAGCGCCTTGTGTCGGGCCTCGGCGCGGGGCCGATCACCCGGCATCGTCCGGTCGAGGATCTGCCGCATGGTGCGTGACACGACCCGGCGGATGACCACGGTGAGGATCGCTGCGGCGATGACGACGGCGAGCACCCTGAGCGGCGTGAGCAGATGCAGCCGATCGAGGTGCTGCACCCAGACCGGCGTGGAGCTGGGGCGTGGCATGTCGGACGACGCTAGCCGAGCCCACCCACATGGCGATCGGCGTGCACCGTGGCCCACAGCTAGGCTGGCACCCGCATGGGCGACGCGGAAGTCAAGCAAACACCGAAACCTCCTCCGCTCAAGCGTGGCGAACGACACCCGACGCGGCACTTCGTGTTGCTGGTCGGCAACCTTGCCATCGCGCTCGCTTGCTTCGTCGGCGCCGGGGTGCTCGTGTTCGGACAGCACGTGCTGACCGAGACCAAGAAGACCTCAGCCATCGAGGCGCCGACCTCGCCGGGCATCTCGATCGTGACACCGGGGACCGGCAACACCGGTGAGGTCAGTGACACCGTCTCGAGCGATCCCGAGGCAACCACGACCACCGAGGCGTTCCCGGATGCCGACCCGATGGCCCGGAACTTCCTGATCACCGGTGCCGACAACAACTCGTGTGCGGATGCGGGCAGCGCCAATCCGGTGCCCGACCGCGGCACACTCGGCGAGCGCAGCGACACGATCATGATCATGCGCGTCGACCCGAGCACGGGTCGGGCGGCGGTGCTCTCGTTCCCCCGTGACCTCTATGTCAAGATCGACGGCACCAATGGTCGCAACCGGATCAATGCCGCGTACAGCGTCAACGATCCGCAGAAGCTGATCAACACGATCTTTTTGAACTTCTACATCCCGATCGACCACTACATCCAGATCGACTTCTGCGCCTTTAAAACGCTCGTCGACGCAGTCGGTGGCGTGTCGGTCTACTTCGAGTTCCCGGCGCGCGACTCCCACACCGGCCTGAATGTGCCGACGGTGGGCTGCACCTCGCTCAACGGCGACGCTGCGCTTGCCTATGTCCGCAGCCGGCACTATCAGTACCTCGATCCCGACACGGGCACCTTCAAGGAGGACCCGGCGAGCGACTACGGGCGTATTTCGCGTCAGCAGGACTTCTTGCGCCGTGCTGTCGCCAAGATCTTGTCGATGGGCTACAACATCACGCTGGCGCGCAGCCTGATCGACGTTGCGACCAAGTACGTCGTCGTCGATGCCGATCTGACCCTCGACAAGGAACTCGAGTTCGCCGGCGTGCTACGCGACCTCGATCCCCAGAACATCCAGACCTACCAGGTCGAGGGTGTCGGCAAGGTCATCGCCGGGGCGGCCGTGATCGAGCCCCGGCTCACGGGCGACAACATGCAGTCGATCCTTGCGATCTTCCAGGGCAAGGCGCAGTTGGCCACGAACCCGACGCAGGTCTACGAGACCACCACGACCATCGACCTCTCGACCACCACCAGCACAACGGCACCGGCGAGCACCACGACACGGCCGACGACGACCACCACCACCACCACGACACCGCCGACGACGACCACGACGACCACCACCACCACGCTCCCGCCGAGCAATGCGACCGAGATCAACAAGGGCGTCTTCCCGCCCAAGGACAAGGTCTGCCCCTGAACTGAGCGGGTGCGCGCCGGCGACGAATGCAGCGTGCCCGGACACCGCCGGACACGACCGATAGCGTCGTTGCGTCATGTCCAAGCACTCCCAGCCGCGCCGGCACTCCTTGGCCCAGAAGCTGGTGCTGTTCGTGAACAGCCTGCTGGTGATTGGTTGCCTGGCCGGATCGACGGCGCTCGTGCTCGGCCAGAACGTCGTCACGAGCCAGCAGAAGGTCGAGCTCGTGGCCAACCTCGCTGATGCCGAGCAGGCCGACCTCGGTCCCACCGAGACGTTCCCGGTTGCCGATCCGCAGGCCAAGAACTTCTTGATCACGGGCGCCGACAACAACTCCTGCGTCGATCAGAACTCGCCGTTCGCAGCGGCGTTCGGCGACCGCAGCTCGCTCGGCGAGCGCAGCGACACGATCATGGTCATGCGGGTCGACCCTGCGACCAACCAGGCAGCAGTGCTCTCGTTCCCCCGCGACCTGTGGGTCGCCGTCGCCGGCACCGACGGCGAGAACCGGATCAACTCGGCATACACCAAGAACGATCCGGCGACGCTCGTCGCGACGATCTACCAGAACTTCGGGATCGGCATCGACCACTTCATCCAGGTCGATTTCTGTGCCTTCAAGACGCTGGTCGACGCGCTCGGCGGCGTGCCGGTGCCGTTCGAGTTGGCGACCCGAGACACCCACACCGGCTTGAACATCCCCCAACCGGGCTGCTTCACCCTCTCCGGCGACCATGCCCTCGCCTATGTCCGCTCGCGGCACTACCAGACCTACGACCAGGCGACCGACACCTGGACGGAGGATCCGCTGTCGGACCTCGGCCGCATCTCGCGCCAGCAGGACTTCCTGCGCCGGATCATCGCCAAGGCGCTCAGTACGGGCGTCTACACGCCGTCGGTGGCCCGTGGGCTGATCAACACGGCGCAGCAGTACGTCGTCACCGATTCCAACCTGACGCCGCAGCGGATGCTCGAGTTCGCCGGCACCATCCACAACCTGGATCCGGTCAGCCTGCACTCGTACCAGATCGAGGTCAAGCGCGACACCCGGAGCGGCAACGACGTGCTCATCCCCCGTCTCGGCGGGGCGAACATGAAGGCCGTGCTCGCCATCTTCCGCGGTAAGGCACCGCTCATCGGCGCACCGGCGCAGGACACTGCCGCCGTGGTCGTCGACCCGGCAGCGGCCACCACGACAACGGCCGCTCCGAGCGGGGGCCCCGTTCCGACGACAGCACCCGGGCCGACGACATCGGTCGCCGAGCCGGACCCGACCGTCGCGACGGTACCGGCCACCGACAACGACAAAGGTGTCGTCCCACCGAAGAACCTGCAGTGCTGAATCGGGCCTGGAGGGGCGAGCGTCAACGGCGCTGAAGGACGAGTCCAGGCGAGGCTGCCAACCGCTCCGCCTCGACGTTGCCGCGGACCGGATCGATCCCGAGGGTCACGTCGAGGAACGCCCAGATCGTGTGCAACTGCACCAAAATGCCGTCGCGCCAGGGGCGCAGGTGCTCGCCGACCATGTCCGGGGTCATCATCGCCACGTAGGCGGCGACCATCGGCGGCAGGTCGGGGATGCTCGCCGCCAACTCGAGGTAGAGACCCATGTCGCTGGACGCGTGATGCGCTGCGGCGTGCAGATCGAGGCGCCATGCGGGTGAGGCCGGGATCAACGCCCACGGGCGGTTCCCGTCGGTGGCGATCGGTGCCGTCGTGTCGAACTCGCTGAGGATCAACAGCGTCGGCGTGACGACCCGAGCGAGCGCTGTCTCACTCATCGAGCGGGTGTAGGGCTGCAGGCCGATGACCGCGCCGATGCGGGTGTCGGAGGCGACCCCACGCACACCAGCCGCAGCGGCGAGCGCCGTGTACGCGCCGTAGGAGTGGCCGATCGATGCGATGCGGGTGTGGTCGACGCAGGACAACAGATCCGGTTCGATGCCGCTCGACGTGGCGATGTTGTTGACGCCGAGCATCGTGTCGATCACGAATCCCGAGTCCCCGACGCGGTTGACCTCGTTGGTTCGGTCGTCGACGAACGTGCCACCGAGCCAATCGTTCATCGCGTCACCGGCATGGTCCGGGGCGACGACGATCGCCCCACGCGCGGCCAAGGCCTCGCTGAGCATCGCGTACGCGAATCGCATCCCGGTCCGGCCGTGGGACAGCACGATCAACGGATAGGTGCCCGGCTCTACAGCGGCGGTGTCGTGCGCGTTCGCCGATTCGAAGACGATGCCGGGGATCGGCTCGTAATGGGTGAGCGCCGTCAGGCTCGTCGACGGATACCAGATGTCGACCGTCACGGCGCGTCCGTTGCGGGCCTCGTCGGTCCAGGTGACGGTGCGCCGCCCGACGGTTCGAATCGCCGGCTCGATGGTGGGGCGGGCTGACAGAGGGGTCACGAGTCGCAGCATATGGGTGCGTGGTCGTTGTGTCTCGGTGCGCTGCACCTCCTGTGCCGGCTGTGCCGGCTGTGCCGACTGTGCCGCCGAGGTCAGCGGCGACCCAACCGCTAGAATCCTGATCCATGCAAGGTCGTGGACGCCGGATCCTGTTCCTCGTCGCCGGTGCAGTGGCAGTCTGGTACCTGATCGTGATCTTCAGCTGGGCGGCCCGCCCGCTGAACGACGCGATCCCGATCGGGGTCAGCCCGGCGGGCAAGCCTGTGTCGATGGCCGTCGACTGCAACACCCTCTTCTCAGCGGCCGCCCATGACGGAGCGCTGCCGATCCTGCCGACCAAGCTGCCGCTCTTCGCCGACCAGTACGTCTACAACCGGGCGGCGTGCGAGCTGGTCCAGCGCGATGCTCGCATCGTCTTCGGACTGGACACCCTCGGCGCGATCGTCGTCATCGGCGGCCTGCTGTTCGTCGCCATGCGCACGCCCGTCGACACGGCACCGGTCACCCCGGCTGACCGGACCAGTTACGCCTGACCGGTGATCCTGCTTCTCGTGATGCACGGCGCAATCGCCGCCGTGCTGTTCCCGAGCGGCGCACATCTAGGTCGCAAGAGCTTCATCGTCGCCGCGGTCGCTCCGCTGAGCGCACTGATCTGGCTGTGCATCCAGCTGCCCGACATCGTCGAGGGTCGGGTGATCACCCAACACCTCAGCTGGGTGCCGCAGCTCGGATTGTCGGTGGACCTCCGCCTCGACGGATTCGGCGCACTGATGATGCTGCTGATCACGCTCATCGGTGTCGTCGTCTGCGGCTACTCGGCCGCGTACTTCTCGCCGACATCACCGGGGCTCGGCCGCTGCGCCGGCCTGCTCGTCGCCTTCGCGGCAGCGATGCTCGTCGTGGTCCTGTCCGACAACCTGTTCCTGCTCGCGACGGCCTGGGAGCTGACGTCGATCACGAGCTACCTGCTGATCGGCAACGACCACACCAAGGTCAAAGCGCGTGCCGCAGCGCTGCAGGCGTTGCTGATCACCGCGCTCGGTGGTCTGGCGATGCTGGCCGGGTTCGTGCTCATCGGACAGGCTGCCGGCACGTACCGGCTGAGCGCGATCCTCGCCTCGCCGCCGACTGGCGGCACCGTCTCGGTCGGGCTCGCCCTCGTCCTGATCGGGGCGTTCACGAAGTCGGCCCAGTACCCGTTCCATTCGTGGCTCCCCGGGGCGATGGCCGCGCCGACGCCGATCAGTGCCTATCTGCACTCGGCGACGATGGTCAAGGCCGGCGTCTATCTGGTCGGCCGGTTCGCTCCGGCGTTCGCGACGGTGACGATCTGGCGGCCGCTCGTGCTCGGCGTCGGCGCGACCACGATGGTCCTCGGCGGACTACGCGCGATGCGCCAGCACGACCTCAAGTTGTTGCTCGCGTTCGGGACCGTGAGCCAGCTCGGCTTCCTGATCGTGTTGTTCGGTGCCGGCACGCCGGAGGCCACCGCCGCCGGATGCGTGATGCTCCTCGCCCACGCGCTGTTCAAGGCGACGCTGTTCATGGTCGTCGGTGCGCTCGACCGGCGCACCGGAACCCGCGACCTCCGCCGGATCCCGGTGCTCGGGCGGGAATGGCTCGGCGTGAAGATCGCCGCTGTCGCCGCCGCGGCATCGATGGCCGGTGTGCCGCTGCTGCTCGGATTCATCGGCAAGGAGGCCGGGCTCGATGCGCTGGGCCATGCTGGATTCGGGGCCAGCGGTTGGGTCATCGCCGCCATCGTCGCCGGATCGGCATTGACCGTTGCTTACTCGGTCCGCTTCGTCTGGGGCATGTTCGGCGGTGGATCGTTGGTCAGCGAGCGCAACGACCCGGACCGGGCGCCGCGACTCGAGTTCCTCGTGCCCGTGGCAGTACTTGCCGGGATCGGCATCGTCCTCGGCGTCGCTCCCGCCCTCGCCAACGGCCTGGTCGAGGTGGCCAGCACCGCCCTCGACCCGGCGGCGCCCGCCGCCCACCTCGCGATCTGGCATGGCGCCAACCTGGCCCTCGCGCTGTCCGCCGTCGCGCTCGCCGGCGGGACGATGCTGTTCCTGGTCCGCGACCGGATCGAGCCGGTGTTGGCCGTCGGTGGGCGCGTGCCGAGTGGGGCCGCGGTCTACACCCGTCTGCTACGCGGCACGAACAACGCCGCGACCGTGACCACCAGCGTCATCCAGAACGGGTCGCTGCCGCTGTATGCCGGCGTCACCCTCGCCACGGCAGCCGTCGTGCCCGGCGCGTTCCTGGTCTCGCGTGCCGCATGGCCGGGATTCCCCCGGTTCGTCGAGCACTGGGCCCAGCTCCCGGTCGTCATCGCGATCCTCGGTGCGGCCGTCGCCGCCGCTGTCGTCCGCCGGCGTTTCTCGGCTGCGCTCTTCCTCGGCACCACCGGCTACGCGATGGCCGGGTTGTTCGTGGTCCAGGGCGCGCCCGATCTCGCACTCACCCAGGTCGCCATCGAGACCCTGTCGACGGTGCTGTTCGTGCTCGTCCTGCGCCGGTTGCCGGACCGGTTCGAGCGAACGTCCAGCAACCGCCGGCGGGCACTGCGCCTCGTGGTGTCCGGCCTCGTCGGGGTACTGGTGTTCACATTCGCGATCGTCAGCCGGGCCAACCGTGATGCGGTCCCCGTCTCGACCGAGATGATCGCGCGATCACTGCCCGAGGCCCACGGCCGCAACGTCGTCAACGTGATCCTGGTCGACATCCGCGGGTTCGACACGATGGGCGAGATCACGGTCCTCACCGCAGCCGGCATCGGCGCCGTTGCGCTCGCCCGGGCCGGCAAGCGCCGCCGGTCAAGCCGCGAGGTCGCATCGTGAAGCGCCTCGTGTTCCTCGACGAATCGGTGCGCCTGATCTTCCACGCCGTGCTCGTCGGTTCGATCTACCTGCTGTTCGTCGGCCACAACCAGCCCGGTGGCGGGTTCGTCGCCGGTCTCGTCGCCGGCGCGGCGATGTCGCTTCGCTACCTCGTCGGTGGCCTGGCCGAGGTCCGCCGGATCAGCCGCTTCCAGCCCTGGACGATCATGGCACTCGGCGTCGCCATCTCGACCTCGACCGCGCTAGCGCCGCTGTCGCGCGGCCACTCGATCATGGCCTCGATGAGCACCTCGTTCGACCTGCCGCTGCTCGGCCACATCTATGCGTCGACCACGCTGCCGTTCGACATCGGCGTGTACATGGTCGTGGTCGGCCTGGTGTTCATGGTGTTCGAGGCGTTCGGCGAGGACCCCGACGCCGAAGCCGATGAAGTCCCCGAAGCCGACGAAGAGGGCGCGACGAGATGAGCATCGTCCTCGCCTTCGCCGCGGCGTCGCTGTTCGCGATCGGCACCCACCTGGTCCTGCAGCGCAAGCTGAGCCGGATCATCATCGGGCTGGCCCTGCTCAGCCACGGCGCCAACGTGCTGCTGATGACGTCCGGGCGCGGTGGCGTGGCACCGATCATCGGCTCCGGTGACGTCACCGATTTCAGCGACCCGCTCCCCCAAGCGCTGGCGTTGACCACGATCGTGATCACGTTCGGCGTGACGGCGCTGCTCCTGGCGATGGCATACCGCAGCTGGCTGTTGACGAACGACGACGAAGTGGACGACGAAGTGGACGACGACGTCATCGACAGCGACGTGCTGCGCGGCGGCTGGCACGACAAAGAGGTCGACGACGAGTTGTCCCCCGAAGAACCGGGGGTCGACGCATGAACCAGCTGATCCCGCTGCCCATCGTGCTGCCGCTGCTCGCAGCTGCCCTCGCCAGCCTGTTCGGCCGATGGAAGGTCGTCCAGCGCATCATCAGCGTCGCCGTCCTCACCGCGACCAGCGCGATCTCGATCCTGCTGCTCGTGCGCGTCGACCGGGACGGCCCGCTGGTCATGCACGCAGGTGACTGGCGAGCACCGATCGGGATCACCCTCGTGGTCGACCGGTTGTCGGCGATCATGCTCACCGTCGCGTCGTTGATGCTGCTCGCGGTGCTCGTCTACGCGATCGGACAACCGGGTGCGGAGCGGCACCACGTCGGCTTCCAACCGGTGTACATGATCCTCGCCGCCGGTGTCGCAGGTTCGTTCCTCACTGGCGATCTGTTCAACCTGTTCGTCTCGTTCGAGATGATGCTGACGGCCAGCTACGTGCTGCTGACCCTGGGCGGACGCAAGGACCAGGTCCGCGCCGGGATGACGTACGTGGTCATCAGCCTGCTCGCCTCGACGCTGTTCATCACCGCCCTGGCCCTGCTGTACTCGGCGACAGGCACGGTCAACATGGCCGACCTGGCAGCCAAGATCGGTCAGCTCCCGCTCGGTCTGCGCCAGGCATTCGCCGTCCTGCTCGTCGTCGTGTTCGGCGTCAAAGCCGCACTCTTCCCGCTGTTCTCGTGGCTGCCCGACAGCTACCCGGTCGCGCCGGGACCGGTCACCGCAGTGTTCGCAGGGTTGCTCACCAAAGTCGGTGTGTACGCGCTGATCCGCAGCCAGACCCTGCTGTTCCCGGAGGGCAGTCGGCCGGTGACCCTGCTGCTGATCACGGCCGGACTGACGATGGCGTTCGGCATCATCGGCGCGATCGCGCAGGACGACGTCAAGCGCATCCTGTCGTTCAACATCGTCAGCCACATCGGTTACATGGTCTTCGGCCTCGCCCTGTTCAGCGTCGGCGGACTCGCCGCGGCCATCTTCTACGCCGTCCACCACATCATTGCGATGACCACCCTCTTCCTCGTCGACGGACTGATCGAGCACGCCGGCGGGAGCAGCCGAATGCGTGAGCTGGGCAACATGGTCCGCTCCGCACCCGTCGTCGCGCTGCTGTTCCTTGTGCCCGCACTGGGTCTGGCCGGCATCCCCCCGTTCTCCGGCTTCGTGCCCAAGCTGGGCCTGATCCAGTCCGGCTTCGCCGCAGTCGGCGGGCAGGGCCACCGCGCACTCGTCATCGGTGTCGTCGCGGTCAGCCTCGTCGTCAGCCTGCTGACCCTGTTCTCGGTCATCAAGATCTGGATCGGTGTGTTCTGGAGCCCGGCGTTCGAGACCCCGTCGGGCGCCGCGCACACTGTCGGCCGGCTCGGCGGGCCACCGCTGATGGTCATCCCGACCGCGACGCTGTTCGTCCTCGGCCTGACGGTGGCGCTCACGGCCGGACCGCTGTACCGGCTGTGCGAACGGGCCGCGAGCGACCTGCTGAACCCGCACGCCTACATCACCACGGTGCTCGGCCGATGACCGTGCACCGTACCGCCCGGGTCGCGTTCCTCACCGCCGTCTGGCTCCTGCTATGGGGCTCGATCAGCGCCGCCAACGTGCTGAGTGGCATCGGCGTCGCCGTGCTGCTGCTGCTCGTCTATCCGACGGATCGCGGCCGGCCGGCCGAACGCCGCGAGCCGAGCGGCGTGCCGTGGTGGCGGCGACCGGTCGCCGTCGTGCGCCTCGCCGGGTCGGTCGTCGCCCAACTCATCGCCTCGAACGCGCTGCTGACCCGCGAGGTCCTGACGCCGGGATCGAAGATCCGCACCGCCGTCGTGGCCTGCCGGCTGCGCAGTGACAACGAGAGGGCGATCACGCTCCTCGCCAACGTCCTCGCGCTCACCCCGGGCACGATGCCCGTCAACGTGCAGTTGCATCCAGCCGTCATCCACGTCCACGTGCTCCACCTCGACACCCCCGTCGCGACTCGACGCACTGTGGCCCGGCTGGAGGCGCTCGTCATCCGCGCCGTCGGCACGGCCGCCGAGATCGACCGACTCGGCGAGCGGCTGCACCACGAGGGCGCTGGGCTGCCGATCGTGCAGGACACCATCGAGACCGGGGATGAGGCGTCGCCGTGATCATCACCGTCAGCTTCTTCGTGCTGATGGCCGCTGCGCTGCTGTTCGGGTTGCGGATGCTGGCCGGACCGACGCTCGCCGACCGGGTCAACGCCTTGAACGGTCTGCTCTCGGTCGGCACCTGCGCGATCGCAGCGCAGGCCGTCGCGACCCGCAACGGCGCGTTCCTGCCGGTGCTCGTGGTCATCGCGCTCGTCGGCTTCGTCGGCACCGCGATGGTCGCCCGCTTCATCGAAAGGCGGGGCCGATGATCGGCGAACTGCTCGTCCTGTTCGGGTCGCTACTGACGCTGCTCGCGGCGATCGGCATGTTCCGGTTCGACGACGTGTTCGCACGCATGCACGCGCTCGCCAAGGCCAACATCGCCGGCGTCCTGCTGGCCATCATCGGCGCGGCGGTGACACTCAGCCATCCGAACGACGTGACGTCTCTGGTGCTCGCCGGCATCCTCCAGGTGCTGACCTCGCCCGTCGGGGCGAACATGATCAGCGTCGCCACCTACCACGCCGAACGGATCGAGGTCACCGTGCACGACGTCGACGAACTGGCCATCGACCTCGCTGCGACCGACGACCCGCCGGACTGACGTCAGCTCGTCGGGCGCAGCGGCCGACCGTCGACCTCGATCACGAAACCCTTGCCGCGAGCCGAACGCACGGCGACACCGAGGCGCTCGAGATGGCCGCGCAGGCGGAAGACGAGGTTGTCGAGTGATCGCGAGCTCGGCGGACCATCGGGCCACACTGCCCACTCGAGACGTTCGCGGCTGATCAGACCGGGGCTGTTCAGCAACTCGTCGAGCAGGGTCGCCTCCAGCTCGCTGAGCATGACGGCAGCGCCGCCACGGTGGACGATGCGGTTCGGGTCGAGGACGAGCTGTTCGGAGGCGAGGTGGGCGACCCACCTGCTGAGCCGCTGGGCGCGATGGATGAGGTCGCGCTCGTCGGCCGGGACCCGGATCCAGTCCTCGTTGACACCGACCACCTCGGGCGGATCGGCGTCCGCAGCGACGAGCAGCAACCGGGCGACACCTGCCCGGGCGAGGTTCGCGCGAAGTGCCTCGTCGCGCGGCCACTGAACCAGCTCGACGTTCACGCCGGGGAGGTCAGCGGCGAGTGATTCCGGGTTCGACACAGTGCTCGATTCGCTCCGTCGCGCTGACACGGCAGGTCACGCCGCCGGGCCCACCGTGGGCCTGGGGGCGACAGTACCAACGCCAGATGACCGCACAGATGGCGACTCTATGAACGTGCTGTTAACCACCGCGACCGGCTCCATCGAGCGATGAGCCGTCATTGCGGGTCCGGGGGACAACCCCACCATCGCGACGCCGGGAGCCCGGATGGTGGCCCAACAGCGTGTTCTTCACACTGGATCCATGCTCGCCAAACTCGCCTCCACCTGCCATCGACATCGATGGATCGTCATCGCACTCTGGATCGCCGCCGCTGTCGGCATCTCTGCGCTGTCCTCCTCGGCGGGCGGTGCGTACTCCGACGGCGGCCGGCTGACGGGCACCGACAGCGACCGCGCCTATGAGATCCTGCGCACCCGGTTCCCCGACGCGTCCGGGTCGTCGGCGACCATCGTGTTCCACCTCGACGACATCGCCGGCAGTAGTCCCGGCGCGCTGCAGCCGTCGCAGGACGCGATCGAGGCGTACCTCGCCCAGGTGCGGACCGAGGCCAACGTCGTCAGCGTGCATTCGCCGTTCGACGCCGATGCGGGAACGACCCAGATCTCGGCTGACAGGGCCACGGCGTACGCCACGGTCGACTTCCTCGACGGCGTGTCGAACGACGACATCACGGCGACCACCGACGAGATGGTCGCCGAGGCCGCCGATCTGCGTGCCGATGGCGTGCAGGTCGAGTTCCTCGGCGGCTGGTTCCTCGACGGGGGTGTGCCGTCCAGCGAGGCATTCGGTCTGTTGGCCGCAGTCGTGATCCTGCTGATCGCGTTCGGCTCGGTCGCCGCAATGGGCCTGCCGCTCATCACCGCGATCGTCGGCATCGTCATCGGCCTCGCCGGCGTGACGCTGTGGGCGAACGTGGTCGAGACGCCCGACTTCACCACCCAGGTCGCATCGATGGTCGGCATCGGCGTGGGTATCGACTACGCGCTGTTCATCGTCACCCGCTACCGGGAGGTGAGCCAGCGCGGAGCATCGGCGACCGAGGCGATCACGGAGTCGTTCAGCACGGCCGGACGCGCTGTCGCCTTCGCCGATTGCACCGTCGTCATCTCCCTGCTCGGCATGCTCGTGATGCGTGTGCCGTTCCTCTACGGACTCGCCCTCGGCACGTCGAGCGCAGTCCTCGTCGCCGTACTGGCTGCGCTGACCCTGCTGCCGGCGCTGCTCGGCGTGCTCGGCCGGCACCTCGACCGGTTCTCGGTTCATCGCCGCCACACGACCGGGCGGGAGACGGTCTGGCACCGCTGGAGCCGGTTGGTGCAGCGCCACCCGGTGCAGTTCGCGCTGTCCGGGCTCATCGCCCTGCTGGTTGCGGGAGCGCCCGTGTTCGCGATGCGCCTTGCCGGGGCGGATTCCGGCAACGATCCCGGGGCCTCGACCACACGACAGGCCTACGACCTGCTCGCGAACGGCTTCGGTCCCGGCACCAACGGGCCGCTGATCGTGGCGATCTCCACCCCCGACGCAGCGAGCCGCGCTGCTGCTGCGTCGCTGCCGGCGTCTATCGCCGCGCTCGACGACGTCGACCACGTCGGCCCGCTCGTGCAGAGTCCGTCGGGCGATGCGGCGCTCGTGCAGATCGTGCCGAAGAGCTCGCCGCAAGCCGAGGCCACGGCCGATCTCGTCGCCGAACTGCGTTCCACCGTGTTGCCGGCAGCCGGCCTCGACGCCCACGTCGGCGGTCAGACGGCGTCCGACGTCGACTTCGCCGAACTGATGTCGTCACGCCTGCCGGTGTTCATCGGGGCCGTGCTGGTGCTGAGTTTCCTGCTGCTCATGGCGGTGTTCCGCTCGGTCCTGGTGCCGCTCAAGGCCGTCGTCATGAACCTGCTCTCGATCGGCGCGGCCTACGGTGTCATGGTGGCTGTGTTCCAGTGGGGTTGGTTCGGAGGTCTGTTCGGCGTCACCGCCGCGCCGATCGAGCCGTGGGCGCCGATGATGCTGTTCGCCATTGTGTTCGGCCTCTCGATGGACTACGAGGTGTTCCTGCTCAGCTCGGTCAAGGAACGCTTCGACGCCACCGGCGACAACAGCCACGCCGTGGTCGAGGGGCTCGCGTCCACCGCTCGGGTCATCACCGCCGCTGCGGCGATCATGGTCTGCGTCTTCGGCAGCTTCATCGTCGGCGACCTGCGCGCCATCAAGCTGATCGGCCTCGGGCTGGCGGTCGCCGTGCTCGTCGACGCGACCATCGTGCGGATGATCCTGGTGCCCGCGACGATGGAGTTGCTCGGCCGGCGCAACTGGTGGATGCCACGCTGGCTCGACCGGGTCGTGCCGCACCTCGACGTCGAGGGTCCGCCGCGGCATGCGCCCGAGGCCGTGGCGCAGGCGTTGGTGTCGCAATGAGCGGCCGGCTCGCACGGGCCTACGGTCCGCTCGTCCAGGGCCGCACATGGGCCATCACGCTGCATCTCCTGCTCAACCTCGTGTTCTGCATCGTCTGGTTCACCGTGATGGTCACCCTGTTCTCGCTCAGCATCGGACTGATGGTCACGCTCATCGGGCTGCCGCTGCTGGTCGGCCTGGTCAACGTCGGCCGGGCGGTCGGCGCGGTCGAGCGAGGTCGAGCCCGGGCGACGTTCGGCGTCTCGCTGCCACCGTTCCCACGGCGGCCGATGGACGGCACCATCTTCCACCGGGCTCGGCTGGCCATCGGTGACGGCGCCGGCTGGCGCGGGTTCGCCTACGCGTTCGTCGCCCTGCCGTGGGGCATTCTCACGTTCACGCTCGCCGTGGTGACCTGGAGCGTCTCGCTCACTGCCGCGGCTTTCCCGATCGCAGCCTTCTTCATCCCGGACGGCGCCGACGGAGGGCCGTACCGGTTCGGTGACCACTACGTCCTCCTCGGCTGGGGCCGCTTCGGCGTCGGCTTCGGGACCTGCGTCATCGGTCTCGCCCTGCTGATCGCCGCGCCGCGGGTCATCCACGGCATCGGTCGCGCCGACCTGTGGCTCGTCCGTTCGATGCTGTCCCCCGACCCGAACCGGCTGCTCGTCGACCGGGTCGAGCAGCTGACCGTCAGCCGCGACGCATCGGTCGAGGGGGCCGGCCTCGAGCTACGCCGCATCGAGCGCGACCTGCACGACGGCGCGCAGCAGCGCCTCGTCGGCTTGGCGATGAACCTCGGCATCGCCCGCGAGCGACTGGCGGCGGGCGGCGACCCGGACCGGGCGACCGATTTGGTCATCAGCGCCCACGAAGAGTCCAAGCTGGCGATCAGCGAGCTGCGTGATCTCGTGCGCGGTATCCACCCGTCCGTGCTCACCGATCGCGGCCTGGATGCTGCGCTGTCCGCACTTGCCGCACGGAGTCCCGTGCCCATCGAGATCGACGTCGACCTCAGCCGACGCCCGCCGGCATCGATCGAGGCGGCCGCCTACTTCGTCGTCGCCGAGTCGCTCACCAACATCGCCAAGCACAGCCGGGCCGGCCGAGGTTCTGTTCGCGTCGGCGAGCGTGGCGACCTGCTCGTCATCGAGATCTACGACGACGGCGTCGGCGGCGCGGTGGAGCGCGCCGGCGGCGGGCTGAGCGGGCTACGCGACCGGATCACTGCGGTCGAGGGCCGACTGCGCATCTCCAGCCCGAGTGGGGGGCCGACCTTGCTCGCCGTGGAGCTGCCATGCGGATCGTGATCGCCGAGGACTCGGTCCTGCTGCGCGAAGGCATCACCCGGCTCCTCGCCGAGTACGACGCCGAGGTGGTCGCCGCGCTGGCGGATGCGAGCCGGCTCCTGGCGGCGGTGATCGAGCACGACCCCGATCTGGTGATCGTCGACGTGCGGATGCCGCCGACGTTCACCGACGAGGGCCTACGTGCGGCCGTCGAGCTGCGCTCGGTCCGTCCGGGGACGCCGGTGCTCGTACTGTCCCAGTATGTCGAGGAGAGCTTCGCGACCGAGCTGCTCGGCGGCAGCACCGTCGGTGTGGGGTATCTGCTCAAAGAACGCGTCGCCGACGTCGCCGAGTTCATCAGTGCGTGTCGGCGTGTCGCCGCCGGTGGCACGGCGCTCGATGCCGAGGTCGTGGCCCAGCTGTTGACGCGTAGCCGGCGCCGCGAGCCGCTGGCGATGCTCACACCGCGCGAGCGGGAGGTGCTCGGGTTGATGGCCGAGGGCCGATCCAACACTGGCATCGCCCAGCAGCTGATCGTCAGCGACGGAGCCGTGGAGAAGCACATCACGTCGATCCTGACCAAGCTCGAACTGCCGGTCAGCGACACCGAGCACCGTCGCGTGTTGGCCGTGCTCACGTACCTGCGCAGTCCCTGAACAGTCCGCGAGTGGTCCCTGCGACGTGCTTCGGCACGGCCGGGGGTAAGGTGCGGCGACCCAGGAGTGATGATGTCCGACAAATCCCCGCAGAAGGCAAGTGCCAAGAAGGCCGGCAAGTCTCTCAAGGAGAAGCGCGAAGTGAAGCAGGCCAAGAAGGCGGACCGCAAGCCGTCCTGATCAGGGCCGTCGCCCCGGTGCGTCGCTCGCCTCGCTAGACGAGGTCCGGGCGCACCGGAGTGCTCGCGCGGTCGCCGGCCCCCACGTGGTGGTCGAGCCAGCGCAGCACGGCGTCGTACCAAACGCGGGCGTTGCCCGGCTTGAGGACCCAGTGGTTCTCGTCGGGAATGTACAGCAGCGCCGATTCGACACCCCGCTTGGAGAGATCGGTCCACAGCCGTACACCTTCGCTGATTGGCACCCGATGGTCCTGCTCGCCGTGGATCACGAGCAGTGGCGTCGTGATCCGGTCGACATAAGTCGACGGTGACCACTCGCGGTAGAACTCAGCCCGCTCGACGGGGTCGCCCCACCAGTCGGTCCATGCGTTGGAGTCGTCGGTCGTGCCCTGGAATTGTGGCAGGTCCCACAGCGAGGCGTGGGTGACGGCGCAGCGAAACCGGTCCGTGTGCCCGACCACCCAGTTGGTGAGGTACCCGCCGTAGGAGCCACCGAGCACTGCGGTGCGCTCTGGGTCGAGGTGCTGCTGGGCGAGCGCGGCGTCGGTCAGGGCGAGCACGTCGCTGTACGGCCGGCCGCCCCACTCCTGCCAACCTCGGTCGATCATCGCCTGGCCGTATCCGGTCGACAACGCCGGGTCCGGGAGCAGCACGGCGTAGCCGCGCGCCGCCAGGAGCTGTGGTTGCCAGCGCCACGACCACGCGTTCCACGACGACAGCGGCCCGCCGTGGATGAACACCGCGAGCGGGCTGCGCGATCCGTCGGCCGGCAGTTCGGGGAGGACGAGCCAGGCGTGGAGCTCGGCACCGTCGGCCGCTGTCGTCGTCACGCCGACGACGCTGCCCGGCCAAGGCTCCAGCGCCGCGGCGGCATGGACGACGCGGGGCTGCTGATCGGCACTCGTCGGGTCGATCGCGACCACTTCGGGCGGCGTCGCGATGGTGGAACGCAGTGCGTAGACGACGCTGCCGTCCGGCGCCGGCTGTAGGTCCGACAGCGCGCCGGCTGACGAGAGTCGCACGGCCGGTTCGGAGCCCTCGATCGGCACACGGAACGCCGACACGAACCCGTCGTCGTCGGCGGTGAACAGTACGGCGGACGAGTCGGCACTGAACGTCGCCGACGTCGGCCAGCGGTCGAGGTCGGCTGCGAGCCGGCGGGCGCCACCGCTGGTCGCATCGGGCGCGCCCGGCGCATCGGGCGCATTGGGCGCATCGGGCGCATCGGGCGCATCGGGCGCATCGGGCGCATCGGGCGCATCGACAACCGGCGAGCCTGGATCGAGCGGGTAGAGCCACAACTCGGGACGGGGGGCCCGATCGGTCGTGTTTCGCACCTCGCGAACGGTCGCCATCCAGTGGCCATCGGGGCTCACGGTGATGGTGGCGTGATCATGTTCGTCGATCGCAGCCACCACCGAGCGTGCCCCGGTCATCATGTCGATGGCGACGATGTCGACCTGGCGACGTCCGCCCGACCGAGGGCTCGCCCAGGTCGTGATCACCCGGCTGCCGTCGGGCGTGAGCGCGAACGCTGCCTCGCGGAGCGCCTCACCGGCATCGGGCGTCAGGTCGCGCAGCGCACCGGTGGCCAGATCGGCGACGAACAGCCGTGGCGCACGTGGCCCGAGATGATGGTCCCAGAACCGGATCGGGTAGTGCTCGAACCAGATTGCGGTGGTGCCGACGTCCTTGCGCCGCTTGGCGAGGTCGCGGTCCTCGTCCAGGGTCTCGACGCTGGCGAAGACGTCGATCGAGATCACGACGGTGCCTGCGTCGCGCGCCACGGCGACCGCGCCGATGCCTGCGGGAGCCGTGATCACTCGGCGCGGTTCGCCGCCGACCGGGGACATCAGCCACAGCGCTGACGCCTCGGCATCCGGGTCGTCCTTCGGCGCCTCGGGGTCCTCCCGTTTGATCCGTAGGAGCAGCGACCCGTCCGGCAGGACGCCTGCGAGACCGAGGCCCTTGCGCGGCTGGGTCAGCCGGGCGGGTGCAGCGGTGGCGCCCGTCGCCGTGCCGCCGTTCTCGATCCGCCAGATCGCCGACACGAACTGGCTGCCCGCCGGATCAGTGGTCGTGACCGTGACGAGCACGTCGCCGTCCGGTGTCACCACCGGAGCTGATAGGCGGGCGAGGGCGAGGTACGCATCGAGATCGAGCATCGGGAGCGACCCTAACCCTGCCGCCGCAGTGCCTCCGTCGCGCCGGGGCGCATGCGCGGCCGTCCTGGCCGGCGGGCACGATCCCTGTCCGCCGGCATCACCCCAGCTCACGACCCCTCTCGGAATCTCCACGTGACGAATCGACAGCTCGTAGGACGACGCCCGCTGAATCGTCACGTGGAGATTCCCAACGGGGCACAGCCGACCACCCCGAGCCACCAGGGTTACGTCACGTGGAGATTCCCAACGGGGCGCAGCCGACCACCCCGGGGCCGCCGGGGGCCCTCAGCTCATGTGTCGAGCAGCGAGGAGAGCGCCGCGGCGACGTCTGCGGGGCCGCTGACGCAACGGATCCGGGCGCCGACGGCAGAGGCGAGTTTCTCGGCCTCCACGGAGTCCCCCTCGGGGGCGATGATCAGCAACTCCTCGAGCGCAGCGGCCGCAGCGACGACATCACCCTCTACGGTCGCCCGGCAATCCGACAAGAGCACGGCGATCCGTCGTCCGGCACGAGAGCGCAGCAACTGGAGCTGGGCGACCTGCAGCGCTCCGGCGACATCGGTGGTGCCGAACCCACGCAGCGACAGCACGTCGTTGACGACCCGCTCGCTGTCCTTGTGGACGTCCTGCGACTTGGCGACCACGATGTCCTTACCGAAGGCGAGCACGCTGTAGTCCGCAGGCGCACGCCAGGCAACGGCGGCAGCGGCAACAGCAGAGGTGGCCAACGGCTTGCCGCCCATCGAACCGCTGCGGTCGACCATCAGGCAGAGTGCGGTGCCCGGCTTGGCCCAGCCACGCACCCGCAGACCGTCGGGATCGATCGCGGCGCGGCCACCGTGCGCTTCGGCGATCGCCTCGATGCTGGCATCGATGTCGATGTCGCCGGCGTCGGGGCTGTACGGCAGCGACACCATCTTGCCGATGCCACGCGGACGCACCGGGCCGCGGCGGCTGACGTCGAGGAACAGTCGTGCCGCAAGCCGCTTGGCGAGCTCGCGCAGCTTCGGATCCGTCGCAGCCGTGAGGTCGGCGAGCAGCGCCATCATCTCGTCCGGATCGTCACCGAGGCCGTCCTGCACTGCGTCCTCGTCGAGCTCGCCGACCTCGGGCGACACCTGCTCGAAACGAGGGTTCCGCGACAGCTCGCGCCGCGACATCGTCTTGCGCTGGCTCTCGCTCACCGCGGCGTCGGCCTCGGCGCCCTCCTTGGTCAGCGGGAGCTGTTGGCCGCCCCCATCGGGGCTCGGTCTTTTCCCGAGTCGCTGCCCTCGCCGGGCGAACCGTCCTCGGCCACGTCGAACACCGAGCGCCACAGATCAGTGATGATCTCCTCGCTCGAGCGCGTGTTGCCCTCGCGCACCCGGACCCGGCCGCTCAACGCGACGATCGCCGCATCGAGCCCGACATCACGGTCCTCTGGCGCCACACCCCGCAGCTGGGCCAGCGAGACCGCGACGGCACTCGCGTCGATCGCGCCGCGCACCGAGGACCCGACTCGCAGTTCGTTGTGCGAACGGGTGAGACGGACGACCTCCACCGCCTTGGCGATCCATCCGGCCGACGGTTCGCCGGCGACAGGGCTCGCGCCGGCGACCGCCGGCGCAGGCCGCGAACGAACCACGATCGCTGCTTCTTCGGCCGCGCTCTGGTAGGTGACCGACAGCCGGCAGACTCGGTCGTACACAGCGCCGCTGATGCGTGCCGTCCCGATCGCGTCGAACGGATTCATCGCCGCGACCAGACGGAATCCGGGCGACGCCGCGATCCGACCGAGCCGGGGCACATGCAGTTCGCGCTCGCTCATCACCGTGATGAGCACATTGAGCGTCTCCTCCGGGATGCGGTTGATCTCCTCGACGTAGAGCAGCGAGCCCTCGCGCATCGCGCTGATCAGCGGGCCATCGACGAAGACGGCGGGGTCGTACCCATCGGTCAGCACGCGTGCAGGATCGAAATGGCCGACCAATCGGGCCGGCGTGAGCTCGGCGTTGCCCTCGACGAACTCGAAACCGAGCGCCATCTCAGCGGCAACGGCGCGCAGGAGCGTGCTCTTGCCCGTGCCGGGCGGCCCCTCGAGCAGGACATGGCGGTCCGCGTCGAGGGCCGCCAGCACGAGTTCTACCTCGCGCCGGCGCCCGACGACATGTCTGCCCAACCGCTCGAGCAGGACGCGATCGATCACGACGATCGCCGGATCAGGTGACGATGACGCCGCGGATGTTCTCACCGTCGCGCATCGCCCGGTAGCCCTCGTTGATCTCCTCGAGCGGGTAGCGCTTGGTGATCAGCTCGTCGAGCTTGAGCTGGCCCTCGCGGTAGAGACCGAGCAGCTTGGGAATGTCCGCACGAGGATTCAGCGAACCGAAGATGGTGCCCTTGATCTCCTTGTTCGACATCGCCAGATCGAACAGGTTGACCGACGACTCTGTCTGTGCCATCGGCGCAACAGCCGTGACGACGATGGTTCCACCCTTGGTGCACATCTGCTGAGCACCCGCCATCAGATCCCCGTACATCACGCTCGGCGTCATGATCACCTTGTCAGCCATCACACCCCACGTCATCTCCTGCACTGCGGGGAAGGCTTCCTCCATCGACGCATAGGTGTGGGTCGCGCCCATCTCCATCGCCTTCTCACGCTTGAACTCGATCGGATCGACAGCGATGATGCGCGTGGCACCGGCCATCTTCGCGCCCTGCACGGCGTTGATCCCGATGCCGCCGATGCCGACCACGACGACCGTGTCGCCGGCCTGGACATTGCCACGACTGACCGCGGAACCCCAACCAGTAGCGACACCACAGCTGACGAGCGCCACACATTCGAGCGGGAGGTCCTTGTCGACCTTGATGACCGACATCTCCGAGACGCAGGCGTACTCGCTGAACGTACCGACCTTGGCCATCAGCGTGACGGGCTTGCCGTTGATGTGATGGCGGTGGGTGTCATCGGTGATCATCCCGCCGATGAAGGTCTTCGCGCCGTTGTCGCACAGGTTCTGGTGGCCGGTCGAGCAGGGCTTGCATCGTCCGCAGCTCGGGATGAAGCTGGCCGACACATGGTCACCGACGGCGACGCTGGTGACACCAGGGCCGACTTCGACGACGACGCCGGCACCCTCGTGACCACCCAGGATCGGGAAGAAGTCCTCGAGACCCATGAGCGGCCAGAACTCCTTCGGCGGCACCATGTCACCGGTGACGAGATGCTCGTCGGAGTGGCACATCCCGGCCACTTTCCAGTTGACGATGAGCTCACCGGCCTTGGGCGGATCGACCTCGACCTCTTCGATCTTCCACTCCTGATCGACACCCCACAGCACAGCAGCACGCGACTTCATTTCGATGACCCCCATGAACGAACGATTGTGAGTGCAATGTATCCGCAGCGCACCGCGACGGAAGAACCGCGTCGGACCACGCGAGGATCATGGCAGGAGTGTGACGATGACCCGCCAGGGATACGCCGGAACGATGGACGACCGGCGCGATCACCCGAGTACCGAGGCGCGTCCGAACTGGGTGGTCATCGCCGTCGGATCGTTGCTGACGGTGCTGATCCGGCTGCGTGCGTTCTGGACGCCGATCACGTCCGACGAGGGCGGGTTCATCGCGATCGCGCGGGCATGGGGCAATGGCGGCACGCTCTACCGCGACGTCTGGGTCGACCGCCCGCAGGGCTTGCTCGCACTGTTCCGGTTCTGGGACTGGGTGTCGGGCGGCAGTACTGCGTCGGTGCGGATCATGGCGATGCTGTTCGGAGTCGGGCTGGTCATCGCGGTCGGCGTCGCCGCCACCGCACTCGCCGGACGCACCGCCGGCGGGCTGGCCGCTGTCCTTGTCGGCATCACCGCAGCGAGCCCCGCGATCGAGGGTCACCTCGCCAACGGCGAACTACTCAGCGGTGCCGTCGCTGCCGCCGGGTTCGCGTGCGCGTGTGTGGCCGTCCGACGTCCCGAGCGTCAGTGGCTGTTCGTGCTGAGCGGCGTCCTCGGCGGCGGCGCGCTCTCGATCAAGCAGTCCGGTTATGAGGGTCTGCTCGCGATCGGCCTGTGGCTGGTCGTTGCCGTCGTCATGCACTGGCGCACGCCGCGTGATGCCGCCGGAGCGCTGCTCCGGGTCATCGTCGGGGTCGGCGCCGTGATCGGCCTGCTCGCGCTTCACGGCGCGATCACCGGCTACTCGCGTTGGTGGTTCGCGTTCGCCGGCTACCGACTCGGTCAGCGCAGCGCGATCGAAGGCGCCGACTGGGACCGCTTCTTCACCACTGCACGGATCGCCCGGCCGACGATCTGGCCCCTCCTCGCACTGATCGCGCTCGGCGCAGTGGTGGTCGCGATGACCCACGACCGGCGCCGAGAAGTCTGCGACCGCGACCCGTTCGAGGACCGGACCACCATCGGTGCAGCCTGCCTGCTCTGGCTGTGGCCGGTCGCCGGCGCCATCGCGTTCGCGACGGGTGGGCAGTTCCACCGCCACTACTGGATCACGTTGTGTCCGGGGCTCAGCGCGCTCGCAGCCGGGTTGCTCGCCCGCCGGTTCCGCCCGTCGCTGGCCTTCGGCGTGGCGCTCGTCGCGCTCGTGCCGACGTACGTCAACACCTTCAAGATCCTGCACACCACGGACCGCGAGTTCCCGGTGGCAGCCAGCGGCGACAACCGGCCGAACACCGACGAGCGGATCGCTGCGTGGTTTCGTGCCAACAGCCGACCTGGCGACCAGATCTACGTGATGTGCGCCAGCGCCGGCTTCTACGCGGACGCGCACGAGGACCCGGTGTTCGCCTACCTGTGGCAGGACAACGTCGGCAAAGTCCCCGGCGCGTTGGACAAGCTCCGTGCCCTGCTCGGGTCACAGACGGCGGCGCCGCGCTTCATCGCGAGCTACCAGACCTCGGACACGTGCGACCCGAGCGGCGCGCTCGGAGCCGTCGTCACGGCGAACTACCGCGAGTTCACCGTGACGGACGGCGTCGCAATCCTGGAGCGGATCAGTCGTACTTGAGGACGCTGCGGATCGCAGTGCCCTGGCGCATGGCCTCGTAGCCGTCGTTGACGCCCTCGAGCGGGTATTCGTTGGTGACGAGGCCATCGAGGTCGATCTGGCCCTGGCGGTACAGACCGATCAGCTTGGGGATGTCCGAGCGCGGGTTGCCGGATCCGAACAGCGAGCCAACGACCTGCTTCTCCATCAGGGTGATGTCGAGCAAGCTGAGGTTGGCGCTGTACTCCATTGCCGGGTGGATGTTGGTGACGACCACGCGGCCACGCTTGGCGGCGAGCGCCAGCGCCTCACCGAGGACTTCGCCCGACCCGACACCCATGGTCATGATGACCTTGTTGGCCATCGTCCCCCACGTCAGTTCCTGGATCAGCGGCAGTGCCTCGGCCATGCTCGATGCGGTGTGCGTCGCGCCGAACTCCATTGCCTTCTCGCGTTTGAACTCGACGGGATCGATCGCGATGATCCGCTTCGCCCCGGCCAGTCGCGCGCCCTGGATGGCGTTCGACCCGATGCCTCCGGCACCCACCACCGCAACGGTGTCGCCAGGCCCG
>JANXUX010000291.1 GCA_025351965.1 Actinomycetes bacterium
TCCGATCAGGGGCGCAGCTTCCAGGCCTTCTACGACTTTCTGCTGTCGCATCAGAAGCAGACCGAGCTCACCGATCTGCTCGACCGGTTACGCGACATCGAGCACCTGCCCGATCAGGACCAGCGCCTGCACCGCATCCACTTCGACTGGATCGACGCCAGCGAACGGACCCAGGCAACCGTGCGCATGTTGTCCGAACAGCTGCGCCGCTTCCTCGACGACCAGGTCTGGTTGGAGAACCGGCGCGTCTTCGACCTGTTGCGCAGCATCGAGGCCCAGGCCTTGGCGCTGCGCAACGTGGCCCACCCCGATGTCGCGATGGAGATCGACGACATCGGAGCGACCGTCACCCTGCCGCTCGAGCGCCCGCTGTACCGGCCGCAACGAACGACACCGATCGACAGCTCGGCGGTCGAGCAGGGCAGCGCCGACTTCGATGCCTCACCGCTCCTCGACCAGCTGCACGTCGATCGCGAGGAACTGACCCGCACGGTGCGCCGCTCCCTCCGCCAGCGCAGCCAGATCGGGCTCGGCGAACTGGTCGGCAGCGAGCCACTGCAGCAGGGTCTGGCCGAGCTGATCGCGTACCTCTCACTCAACGACGCCGGCTTCTCCGTGGTGTTCGACGACGAGCGCCGAGACCGGATCGAGTGGGAGATCGACGACGTCGCCCGCGCCGCCGACCTGCCCCAGGTGACCTTCAGCAGAGATCGGTCGGCCACGCCATGACCGACACATCGCGCCAACTCGCGGATCCAGCATCGGAGTCGAACGACCTGTCGGTCGCCATCGTCAACCTCCTCAAAGGCGTCGTCTACCGCGACAGCCCCGGCCAGCTGTGGAACCACGTGCTCAGCCTGCGCAATCAGATCAGTGACTACGTGACCGTGATGGGCTTGAGCATCGAGATCGACGAGGCCGAGGGCTACGCATACCTCCGCACTCGCGAGGCCGACGCCGATGGCGCGCAGCTGCCCCGGTTGGTCGCCCGCCGCACGCTGTCGTTCCACCTCAGCGTGATGCTGGCGCTCTTGCGCAAACGCCTGGCCGAGTTCGACGCGAACAGTGCCGAGGTCCGCCTCGTGCTGAACCGTGAGCAGATCGTGGAGATGATGCGGCTGTTCATGCCGGACTCCAGCAACGACGCCCGCCTCGTCGACCAGATCGAGGCCGACATCAACAAGGCCGTCGATCTCGGGTTCCTGCGCCGGCTGCGCAACGAACCCAACGTGTTCGAGCTGCGCCGGATCATCAAGGCCTACGTCGACGGGCAATGGCTGTCCGATTTCGACGACCGACTGCGCGAATACCACGAGCAACTCGCCGGCACCGCGGAGGCTGAGTGATGTCGACCCTGTTCAGCGCGATCGACCTCGAAGTCCTGCAGCCGGACCGCCTCCCGGGCTGCCGTCTGCAACGGCTGGAGGTCTACAACTGGGGCACCTTCGATCAACGCACGTGGGTGTTCGACGTCAACGGCCGCAACGCACTGCTGACCGGTGACATCGGCTCGGGCAAGTCGACCCTGGTCGACGCAGTGACGACGTTGCTGCTGCCCGCGCAGAAGATCTCCTACAACAAGGCCGCTGGCGCGGAGACCCGCGAGCGCAACCTGCGCTCCTACGTGCAGGGCCACTACAAGTCCGAGCGCAACGAGACCACCGGCGCGTCGCGTGCGGTCGGCCTGCGCGACACCCGCCACTATTCGGTGATCCTCGGCGTGTTCCGCAACCGCGACTACGACACCACCGTCACCCTCGCCCAGGTGTTCTGGACCAAGGACATGAACCAGGGCCAGCCGGAGCGGTTCTTCGTCGTCGCCGACACCGATCTCTCGATCGCGGCCAACTTCTCCGAGTTCGGCACCGAGATGACAGGCCTGCGCCGCAAGTTGCGCTCCGACGGCGCCCGCGTGCACGAGGGCTTCCCCGAGTACGGCAAGGACTTCCGCCGCCGGCTCGGCATCGAGTCCGAGCAGGCGATGGAACTGTTCCACCAGACCGTCTCGATGAAGGCCGTCGACAACCTCAACGACTTCGTGCGCAGCCACATGCTCGAGCCGTTCGACACCAAGACCCAGATCGCCACCCTCATCGAGCACTTCGACGACCTGACCCGCGCCCACGACGCCGTGGTGCGGGCACGGACCCAGCTCTCGCTGCTGGACCCGCTGATCACCGAGCTCGACACCTACGACGACCTGGCCGCGCAGATCGACACGGCGACCTCGCAGCGGACGGCGCTGCCGTTCTACTTCGCCGAACGCAAGAGCCATCTCCTCGGCGACCAGCTTGCGACGATCTCCGCGCGCATCGCCGATGTGGAGCAGCGGCTGGTGGTGCTCCGCCGATCGGTCGAGCAACTGCGCGAGACCGAGAGCGACCTCAACGTACAGATCGCCGGTTGCGGCGGCGACCGCCTCGCCGCGATCGAGCACGAGATCGGCCGGCTGGAGATCGACAAGACCGAGCGGCGGCGACGGTTCGATCGCTTCAACGAACTGCTCGTCGCGGCCGGCGTCGAGCAGATCTCGGTCGAGGAGCAGTTCGCCCCAGCGGTGGCCGGGGCGCAGGGGCGGGCTGCCGAACTCGACGGGCAACGGGCGCAGTTGCAGAACACGCTGACCGACCAGACGGTGGCCCGGCGCGAACTGGACGCCGAGGCCCAACAGGTCAACGACGAGTTGCGCAGCCTGCAGGATCGGCGCAGCAACCTGCCCCGCCGCAGCCTCGAGCTGCGCGCCGATCTCTGCAACCAGCTCGGCATCGTTGAATCCGAGCTGCCGTTCGCTGGTGAGCTGATCCAGGTCCATCCCGACTCCCTGGCCTGGGAGGGCGCTGCCGAGCGCGTGCTGCACAGCTTCGCGCTGTCACTCCTCGTCCCGAACGTTCACTACGAGCGTGTCGCGGCCTGGATCGACGGGCGTCATCTCGGCGCCAAGCTCGTCTACTACCGGATCCCCACCACGCTGGCCGGTCATGGCGATGCTGGTTCGCTCTCCCGGGATCAGCGCCTCGTCGACAAGCTCGACATCAAGGTCGGTTCCGGTTTCGAACGGTGGCTGGAGGTCGAGCTGGACCGCCGGGCCAGCCATGTGTGCGTCGCGTCGATGGCCGAGTTCCAACGGACCTCGAAAGCTGTCACGCTCGCCGGTCAGATCAAGGACAAGGACCGCCACGAGAAGGACGACCGCACGCGACTCGACGACCGCCGATCGTTCGTGCTCGGTTGGAGCAACGAGCAGAAGGTCGACACCCTCTTGCGCGAAGCCAAGGCACTGCATGCCCGACAGGCACTCCTGACGACCGAGATCGGCAGGCTCGACACCGACCACCGCCGCGTGTCCGAGCAGATCGCAGCGCTGGGTGCGCTGCGTGAGTACTCGCAGTGGGCCGACCTGGATTGGCTGTCCCTCGTCGCGTCCATCGCCGATCGCGACGCGGAACGCGCCCGGATCAAGTCGTCGTCGGACCTCCTCGCGACTCTCACCCGTCAACGCGATGACGTGCGCGAACAGGTCGCCGAGCAGTCACGTCGAGCGGATGAGTTCCTCGGCGACCGTGGGCAGGCGCGGTCGGAGCAAGAGGCAACCCAGTCCGCGCTGGCCGCAGCGCAGGAGACCCTCGCCGACGTCGAGGCGCTCGCCCGTGCGACGGCTTCGTTCGCCGAGATCGACCGCTGGATCCAGGCCGACTTCCGCGGGCTCGTCACCGATGCCCACGCCGCAGACGCAGTGCACGGCAAGGCAACGGCGGCGTTGACCACCCGGTTGGACAGCCTGCGCAGCAAACAGCAGCACTGCGGCCAGCGCGCGGTGAGCAAGATGGGCGACTTCCGCTCGAAGTACCCGCAGGAGACCGCCGAGCTCGACAACAACATCGGTTCCGCCGGCGAGTACCGGCAGCTCCACCACCGCCTGACCCAGGACGACCTTCCCCGGTTCGAGCGCGAGTTCAAGGAGTACCTCAACCAGAACACGATCCGTGACATCGCCGGGTTCTCGGCACAGCTGAACAAGCAGGACAGCCTGATCCGCGAGCGTGTCGAGACGATCAACCAGTCCCTCACCGGGATCGACTACAACCCCGACCGGTACATCCGCCTCGTCCCCGACCGCACCCCCAACACCGAGGTTCGTGAGTTCATCGCCGAGCTGCGCGCCTGCACCGACAACGTCGTCGGCGGCCGCGAGACGGAGCAGTACTCCGAGCAGAAGTTCGAGCAGGTCAAGAAGATCGTCGACCGGTTCAAGGGCCGCGACGGCCAGACCGACGCCGACCGGGCTTGGACCCGGCGGGTCACCGATGTCCGCAACTGGTTCGTCTTCTCGGCCAGCGAACGGTGGCGGATCGACGATCGAGAGCACGAGAACTACACCGACTCGGCCGGCAAGTCCGGCGGCCAGAAGGAGAAGCTGGCCTACACGATCCTGGCCGCATCGCTGGCCTACCAGTTCAAACTCGACTGGGGCACGGCCCGCTCCAAGTCGTTCCGGTTCGTGGTGATCGACGAAGCATTCGGTCGAGGCTCGGAGGACTCGACCCGATACGCACTCAACCTGTTCACCCGGCTCGGGCTGCAACTGCTGATCGTGACGCCGCTGCAGAAGATCCACGTCATCGAGCCGCACGTCTCCGCGGTCGGCTTCGTCGACAACCTCAACGGCAACTTCTCGCGACTCCAGGGCCTGACGATCGAGGAGTTCCGCGCGGTCCGCCGGGAACGGACGCTCCTCGCGGCCCAGGTCTCGACGGAATGACCGGCGCTCACCGTCCGATCCCGAACTCATCCGGAAACGCCGATGCCCGCGGCTGAACCCCCTCGCCGATGGTCGACCGTCGACGACCTGATCGCGGTCGTGCGCCGCCGCTGGGAGTCGGGTCGCTACCTGGTCGAGTACGCGTCCGGGGCACCGTTCACCTCGGTCTCGCTTCCCGTCACCGCCCCGAAGGCCGACGAACTGCTGCACCGTCTCACCGAGGCGACGCGTTGGCTGACCCAGTTCGAACGAGCCAGCACGAACACGAACGGCACCGCCCGGTTCACCGTCGAGTACCGCACGATCAGCAGCCGCACCGTCGGCGCCAATCGCGTTCCGGCGCGGATCACGATCGACTCCCTCGCCCAGCTGTGCGACCTGCTCGACGTCGCCGACGATGTGCGCGCCCTCGACGACGTCATCCGGATCACGACCGACCGACTTCCGGCAGTACTGCCGTGGGTCGTCGGCCATCCGTCGACCGCGATCGCGCACCGAACCCATTGGGCCGACGTGTTGGCCACGGTCGCCTGGATCACCGACAACGAGCCGGCAAGACACTTCCTGCGCCACATCGATATCGATGGCGTCGACACCAAGTTCGTCGAGCTCAACCGACACCTCATCAGCGATCTGCTCAGCGACGTGCTCCCTCCCGAGCGTGTCAGTCCGACCTCGCCGCGCCACGATCTGATCGCCCGGTTCGGCTTCCGCGCCAAGCCGAGCTACACCCGGTTCCGGCTCCTGTCGCCCGACGCCGAGTTCCCGGCCGCAGTGTCGGAGCTGACACTGCGGACCAACGAGCTCGCCGGTCTGCACCCTTCGGCGACGACCGTGTTCATCGTCGAGAACGAGATCAGCTATCTGGCGTTCCCCGACGTACCGGGCTCCATCGTCGTCTTCGGTGGCGGCTTCGCGATCGACATCGTCAAAGCACTGGACTGGCTGGACGACAAGGCCGTCGTCTACTGGGGCGACATCGACACGCACGGTCTCGCCATGCTCAGCCGTCTGCGCGCCCGGTTCCCGCACGTGCGCTCGATGCTGATGGATCACGCGACGCTCGCCGCCCACCCACGACAGTGGGTGACCGAGCCGTCGCAGACCACGGCGTTGTTGGCCCACCTCACCGATGAGGAGTCCGCTGTGTATCGGGACCTCATCGAGGATCGCTACGGTCCCAGCGTCCGCCTGGAGCAGGAGCGCGTCCGCTTCTCTCTGGTGCGGGCCGCGGTGGAGGCATGGACCGGTTGACCGAGACGCGCCTCCAGCTGCGCCGCAGGATGTCGGTGCGGACCGCTCGCCCGACTTGACCGTTCGGATCGACGGCGCGCCGGACGGTCGGCTTGACATAGGGATCGTCGACCGTCGCCCCGTCGCCGCCGATGAACTCCTTTCCACTGAGTCAGCTACGACCCCTGGCGCACACTCGGCATACCGAGCGACACGACGCTCGGCTGCGAAGTGCCCGAGCAGCCGACGGTTCGTTGTCGGCCAGGTCGGCGGACGAGCAGCAATGTCATCGCTGCAGCGATGGCCAATCCGGTGACGCCGAAGACGAGCGCGCCGACGACGGTTGTGAGGCCGATCGCCGCGACGAACCCGAGAATCGGCCCGGCGCAGCAAACCGCACACGCAGCCACTCCGGCACCGACGATGGCGGCGTTTTCTCGCTTCGCGGTCATGACGGCGCGCCGAAGAGTTCGTGCACAACCGGGATGGTCTCGGCTGGCGCTGCGACGTCCGCTCCCAGCGTGCAGGCGATCGGTTTCGCAGAGAGGATGACGCGCTGAGGCGTCGGCTCGGACGCTGATGGCACCGACCGCACCGGTGGCGACGCCGAGGTGCAGCCACACAGGTCATCACAGGCACCGCTCGGGCGATGTCCCCCGAGCTCCGTCGCAGCTGCACGCAACTCCGTGATGAGCGTGTTCAACTCGGCGATCTGGTGCTGCGCACTCGACAGCTTGTCGCTGACGACGGACCGCAGTCGGTCCTGGACCGGGCCGCAGGTTCCGCCCTCCCATGCCGCGGCGAGGTCGACGATCTCGTCGAGCGAGCACCCGAGTTGCTTCGCCCGGGTGACGAACGCCAATCGATCGAGCGAATGATCGTCGTAGAGGCGATACCCGGCAGGCGTGCGAGTCGACGGGGGAAGGATCCCGATCTCTTCGTAGTAGCGCAACGTCGCCGCGCTGAAACCGCTGCGGTCGACGACGTCCTTGATCTTGTACGCGGTGTTCACCACGTCATCATCAACCCTCAGGTCAACCTGAAGGTCAAGCGATTTCTTGCCGCTCCGTCGATGAATCTCTGCAATCGGTTGCCTCGTACGCGTGTTCGGGGTAGCATGACTGTAGTTGATCTTCCCCGATCATTTTCGACTGCTTCGGTGGTCCCCGGTCATTGCCGTTTGGTGGTGGCGTCGTGTGTTGGTGTTCGTGGGGGGGTGTGCGTGAGTATCGATGTACCAATCGATCCGTTGTCGGGTTCTTTCGTTGCGGGTTCTGGTGTGCCGGGTTCTGGTGTGCCGGGTTCTGGTGTTTCGGACGTGGATGGTTTGTTCTCGTTGCCGGATTTGGCTGATCTGCGGGTGGTGTGTCGCCGGTCGGATGACATCTATTTCGCCCTGGAGCGCGCGAAGCGCCGGTTGGAGG
>JANXUX010000342.1 GCA_025351965.1 Actinomycetes bacterium
TTGGACGCGTCGTGGGCGCGTACTTCGGCCATCAGATCGCGCGGATGACCGGTGTGGGTCTCGATGATCAGCGAACGACCGTCGATCTCGATGCTCCGTCGCCCACCACCGATCGGCGTCGCCGCCATGTACTGCGCCGAAGTCGGCACCCCGACGACTTCGCCGTCGTCGACCAGGACCAGGCGCAGCATCGTCACCGCATCAGCATGCCATTGCTGACGTCCCGGGCGACCCCGGCGCGATCTATGAGTACGCGTTACTCATGCGGCCGCACCAGATGTGGGGTCCTCTGGTCTCATGAACACACGAAGGTCGACTGTCATCGCTGGATTGCTCGCCGTGGCCTCCGGCATCGGAGTGGTCGCGCCCGCCATCAAGCCGGCCCTGGCCGACCAGCCCGTCGGCATCATCACCACCGTGGTCGGAACGGTCGGCGACGGTGGGCCGGCGGCGGCTGCGTACCTGGAGGCCCGCTACATGTCCGTGGACGCTGCCGGAAACGTGTACGTGGAGGAGCTCCACACCATCCGCAGGATCGCTGCGGGGACGAACGTGGTGACGACGGTCGCTGGTAACGGCGCACCGCGCTACAGCGGCGACGGATCGCAGGCGCTCTCGACCGGGATGACGCCGGCCTACGCGCTCGCCCGACCCAACGGTGACCTCTACATCAGCGACGACAGCAGCTCCCGTGTGCTCAAGGTGACTGCGGCGACAGGAATCGTGACGACCGTGGCCGGCAACGGCACCCCGGGCAGCGCAGGTGACGGAGGACAGGCCACCGCCGCGCAGCTCTCCTACCCCGGCGGACTCGCCTTCGACTCGGCCGGCAACCTGTACATCGCCGATGTGTTCGGTGCCCGCGTGCGTCGCGTCGCGACGAACGGCGTGATCACGACCTTCGCCGGGACGGGGACCCCGGGTTTCAACAGCGACAACCAGCCGGCGACGACCGCACAGCTGACCTTCCCGGTCATGCTCGCGACCGACCCGTCCAACAACGTCTACATCGCCGACGCCGGCAATCACCGGATCCGCAAGGTCGCGGCAGGGACCGGCATCATCACGACCGTGGCCGGCAACGGGGTGGCAGGCTACAACGGCGATGGGGTGGGCAAGCAGATCAACCAGCCGATCGGCCTGTTCTACCTGAACGGTTTTCTGTACTTCACCGACAACCTGAACTACCGCCTCCGCCGGGTGAACCTGACCACCCTGAACATCTCCACGATCGCCGGGACCGGTGTCAACACCTCGACGGGCAACGGCGGGCCTGCGGGGTTGGCGACGTTGGACAACCCCGTCGGTGTCGTCGCCATCGGCAGCTCGGCACTGGTGGCCGACGGTTCCGCAACCATCCGGATCGTCTCCGGCATCGGTACGGCCAACACGACCATCAACGCGTTCGCCGGCATCGGGTTCGCACCATTCGCCGGCGACGGTGGCCCGGCGACGTCTGCGGTGATCAGCGAGTACTTCCGTTTCGCAACCGCGCCGAACGGTGACCTCTACATCGCCGATGACGGCAACCACCGGATCCGCAAGGTCGCCGTGTCGACCGGCACCATCACCACGGTTGCTGGCACGGGCAACAACCAGTCCAATGGCGACGGTGCAGCACTATCGACGAACATCACGCCGGACTCGATCTCGGTCGATGCGGCCGGCAACGTCTGGTTCAGCGAGAACAAGAACGCGCTGATCCGTAAGCTCGACGTAGCTGGCGGAACCATTACGACTGTTGCGGGAACGGGCATCCAGGCTTTCAACGGTGACGGTCCGGTCATCACGACCAACATCGCCCCGGACGAGATCACGGTCGACCCGTCGGGCAACATCGTGATCGCCGACTACAAGAACTCCCGTGTTCGCAAGCTCACTGTCTCGACCGGGATGATCACCACCCTGGCCGGTACCGGTTCAGCGACCTACAACGGTGACGGTGCAGGTGCGGTGACGAACGTGCAGCCGGGTTTCGTCACGACCGACTCCCACGGCGACATCTATGTCACCGACTCGAGCGATCGGGTGCGCAAGATCGCGGTTGCGACGAATGCGGTCACGACGGTCATGGGCACCGGATCGGCGGCCGATCTCGAGCCCGGCGGCATGGCGGTCGATGCGGTCGGCAACATCTACGTCGCCGACTTCTCCAACAACCGCGTCCGCCGCTGGGATCACATGACCCAGGTGGTCAGCACGGTCGCCGGCACCGGTGTCGGCGGCCTCGCCGGCGACGGTGGCCCGGCGACCGCAGCGCAGCTCGTCCTCCCGGCCAGTCTGGCTCTCGGCGCCGGCGGTCGGCTGTACGTCGGCGACGAGGCCAACCATCGGATCCGGATGATCACCGTCGCCGTTCCGCAGCCGGTCATCACCCCGCCGGCGTACAACCCGGTCTCGCCCGAGCGTCTGCTCGACACCCGCATCGGGGTCGGCGCGCCGACCGGCACGCTCACCGCTGGAGACACGCTGGTCCTGCAGGTCACCGGAGCCGGCACCACGAGCG
>JANXUX010000402.1 GCA_025351965.1 Actinomycetes bacterium
CAGGAACCCGTGGAGGCGCATCTTGTGCTCGACGAACCGCTGCTGCAGCGCAGGGACATCGAGTTCGAGCGCTTCGGGACCGAGCTTGCTCAGCGGCAGGTCCGTCAGCGCGGTCGCGGTGTTCACGCACCACACGCCGGCGCGCCGTTCTGTGCCCTGCTCGGTCAGCAGCAGCGCCGGGTTCGACGGCGCGTCGAGGTCGGGCTCGAACACGAACCGGGCTTGGCCGCCGCGAGGCTTGGCCGCCTGTTTCTCGTCGACCAGCAGCCGCCCGCCCTGCATCAGGTGGACGACGAACGTGACCGGTTCGAACTGGAGCATCAGGTACTTGCCCCGGCGGCCGACGCGCTGCAGCGGAAGGCCGTAGGCGTCCCTCGGGGCCGGCACGGCGGTCTTGAGCGCAGTGAACGTGAGCGGCACGAACTTGTCGAGGACGTGGCCGGCGAACTGCGCGGTCAGGCGCTCGGCGTGGGCTTGGACCTCGGGCAGCTCGGGCATCGGGCGGAGCTGCCGATCACTCGTAGTCCGTGCGCGTGCGCACGCTGTCGAAGACGGCGCTCATCGCACCGAACACGGCTTGGTTGTCCATCAACTTCTGCTGGTCGCCCGTCAGCAGGATGCGCCCCTGGATGAACGCCTCCTGGGCGTTCAGCGTGCCGGTCGCGACACCGACGGCGGTCTCCCACGTCTGCTCGAACCGGACGTGTTCGGGATGGGCTGCGCCGGCCACGAACGTGAGCCGACCGTCGTCGACCTGCAGCGAGTAGATGACTGTTCCCTCCGGTGCATCGGTGACCACTTGGGTCACGCCGATGTCCGTGTCGGCAACCGCCTGGGTCACCTCGGCGCTGGCCGCGGCCTCGGCGGCGACGGCGTCGATCCAATCGAGACTGAGATAGCGCACGGCGACAACGTAGTGTCGAATTCGTGCAGGTACCACCCGTACCGCCTCCGGTGGCCTCCGACGAGCAGCGCCACCCCGATGCGCGGGTCGAGGCGTGGTGGTGGTGGGGTGCGGCGACCGACCTCAGCGCCGGCGTCGTCGTCGGCTTCGAGTTGCGCGGCAACCGCTACGACTACTGGGCCGGACTGTTGCGCGTCGACGAGCCGTACCTGTACATCGAAGAGCTCGACGGTGGTGACCTGCGCAGCGGTCTGGAGATCAAGCCGGCGCAGATGTGGGCCGACCATGTCTGCGACGTGCCGTTCCGGCAGTGGAGCCTCGGCAACGAGGCCCACGGTGTGCTGCTCGACGATCCGCAAGAAGCCTGGCGCCGGGCGTATGGCACGCTCGTCCCGGTCACGTTCGACGTCGAGTGGTACGGCGCATCCGACGCGGTCTCGCGCCTCGACGGACTGCCGACCGGCGGCGACGGCTATCGCCAGATCGGTGAGGTCGACGTGCAGATCGAGCTGACCTCTGGCGTGCTCGCATTCACCGGGCCCGCCGAACGGGTGCACGTCTGGGGCGTGCCGTACATGCCATCATCGTTTGCCATGCCAGTCGCCCCGTCCGGAATGCGCGCGCCCTACCGGCGCAGCGATGGAGTCCTCGTCGACCAGGTCCTGACGGACCGCTGGTGGGCGAACGTGGTCGGTCGCGCCGGCGGTATTGGCGGCCCCGGGGGTCTCGCTCGATGAGCCGCGACATCCTCGGCGAGCACGAGGCTGCCAAGCGCGGCCCGCGTTACCGCGAGGTCGTCGCCCAGATGGGCATGATCGTCGAGGACCGGGCGAGCGGCTTCTGCGGTGACGTCGTCAAGATCACGTTCGAGGCCGTGACGCTGCGCGACCGCAAGAACCAGTTCCGCCACTTCCGTTGGAAGGAGGGCGCATTCCTGCTCGACGGCAGGCCGGTCACCCTCACCCGCGCGACCCAGGAGGCCAAGCCCGCCGCGGCGACACGCACCACCAACAGCGGTTCTGTCGCGGCGAGTGGGCCGGTGCGGGCCAAGGTCGCCCGGGCGGCACGGATCTGGGTCGAGGGCAAGCACGACGCCGAGCTCGTCGAGCACGTCTGGGGCGACGACCTGCGCGAACTCGGCATCGTCGTCGAGCCCCTGCACGGCATCGACGATCTCGCCGGCGCGGTGCGCGAGTTCCAGCCGTCGGTGCAGCGCCGGCTCGGCATCCTCGTCGATCACCTCGTCGCCGGCTCGAAGGAGTCGCGCATCGCCGCCGAGGTGCGCGACCCGAACGTGCTGATCACCGGTCACCCGTTCGTCGACGTCTGGGCCGGCATCCGCCCGAAGGTGCTCGGTCTGACGGAATGGCCGGACGTACCTCGCGGGCAACCCTGGAAGGAGGGCATGTGCCGTGCCCTCGGGACCGACCTCGCCACGTTCTGGCCGCGGCTGCGCAACCGGGTCAACACCTACGCCGACCTCCGCCCCGAGCTCGTCGGTGCTGTCGAGCGGCTGATCGACTTCGTCGCGCCGATCGACTGACGCGCTGGTCGTCGTTGTGTCAATTGTTCGGTAAGTCGCGTGAGGTTCTTTCAGGTGCCCCCTTGAAAAGACGATGGACTGGTGATGGAAGTCCTCACCAGCGCTGACACAGTCGGGACCGACGACTCGACCGCCGTGCTCCTCCTCGCCGCCGTTCGACGGTTGATGCGGGTGACGAGCGAGGAAGAAGTCGTCGGCGTCCTCATGGATGCGGTGCGCGACCTCGGCGGCACCGTTATCTCCGCCCATCATCAGCGTTCGTCGACGCTGGCGATCGATCTGTCGTTCGGGATCGGCGAACCGATGCTGGCCGACATACCGGACCCGGCGATGTATTCGCGACTGCGGTACGCGCTGCAGTCGCTGGTCGACGACGCAGGCCTCGCGATCGAACGCATCGCGCTCGCCCCGGAAGTCGATCCGAAGAACGCGACCGATGTGCTCACCGGTCTCGGCAACTGGAACGCGACGATGCAGGCACTCAGCCGGATGGTGCCGGGGGACGCGATCGCGCTGTTCGAGCTCGAGAACCTGAAGCACATCAACGATTACTTCGGTCCGCCCACCGGCGATCAGGTCATCCTCAGTTTCGCCCGTACGGTTCGACGCGCGGCCCGTACCGCGGACTCTGTCGGTCGAGTCGGCGGCACCGAGTTCGTCTGGCTGCTCGGCGGCAGCTCGCTCGTCGGCGCCGAGTCAGCGCTGGCCCGTCTGCGCAGCATGTGGGAACAGGATCGACCGCATCCGGTCACGTACGCGGCCGGTCTCGCACTCATTGGTGCTGCCGGGCCGAACGAGGCGTACATGCACGCCGACGTCGCCGTCCAGAACGCCAAGAGCGCGGGCCCGAACCAAACCATGGTCAGCCGCTGATACGCACGTTCGATCGAGGCTAGATTCCGGCGATGGACCCGGAGCAACTCGCCGCTGCGCAGCTCACCCTGAACCAGGCATCGTCGATGCCTGCCGGCTTCTACACCGATCCGGCCGTGTTCGTCGCCGAGCGCGAGTACGTGCTGCTGGCGAACTGGATCTTTCTCGCCCGCACCGATCAGGTCGCGCACGCCGGGGACCATCGCACGTTCGAGACCGTCGGCGGACCGGTGTTCTTGGTGCGTGGCGACGACGGGGAGCTGCGTTGCTTCGCCAACTTCTGCCGCCACCGTGGCTCGCTGCTGGTCCTCGAGGACGGCAACAGCAAACAGTTCGTGTGCCTGTACCACGCCTGGAGCTACCGCACCGACGGCAGCCTGCTCGCGTGCCCGGGCATGACGGCGGCCGAGAACTTCGACCGCGCCGACAACGGTCTCGCGCCGGTGCGGATGCAGGTGTGGGCGGGGTTCGTGTTCGTCACTTTCAACGACGACGCGCCGCCGCTGACGGCGGCCCTCGGCGACCTCCCGGACCGGCTGGCGTCGCACCGTCCGCAGGACATGGTCTGCACGTGGACCGTGACGCTCGACGTCCGCTGCAACTGGAAGTTGATCCTCGAGAACGCGATGGAGACCTACCACACCGGCACGCTGCACCGCACGAGCGTCGGCGCCCAGCAGTCACGCACCCTCGACACGGTCGGTGACTGGAAGTGCATCCAGGTCACGTCCGGCCGGTCGATCGCGACTCTGCCAGGGACGACGCCACCCTTTCCCGTCATCGAGGGCCTCGACGAGGACGCTCGGCAGGGGACCTACTTCACGGTGCTCCACCCGGCTTGCCAGTTCGCCGTCGCCCAGGACTGCCTGTGGTGGCTGAACGTCACGCCTGTCGCCCACGATCACTCGGTCCTCGAGATCGGCGGCTGCTTCCCGAAGGCGGTCACCGAGACCGCCTCGTTCGCGACCGACGCCGCGCCGTACTACGAACGCTGGGAGCTCGTTGGCCGCGAGGACGTCGGCATCCTCGAACATCAGCAGCGCGCCCTCGGCTCCGCCGTCTACCGGCCGGGCCGGCTGTCATGGCGCGACGACATGGTCCAGTCGCTCGGCTGGTGGGTGATCGACCGTCTACCGGCGAGCATCGTGCCGAGGGCGTGACGGACCGCTGAGGACTGGGCGAACTACTTCGAGGTCAGGTCGGTGGCGATGTCCTCGACGACCTTGACGGCCTGGCGACGGTGCTTGACGAGCTCGAGCACGACCGGGATCAGCGACAAGAAGACGATCGCGATGCTGGCGACCTCGATGTTGTCCTTGACGACCTGCACCGTGCCGAGGAAGTGGCCGAGTGTGGTCACACCAACGGCCCAGACCAGCGCGCCAACGAGGTTGTAGGTCACGAACGTGCGGTACTTCATCCGCCCGACACCGGCCACGATGGGGGCGAAGGTGCGCACAATGGGCACGAAGCGGGCCATCACGATGGTCTTCGGTCCGTGCTTCTCCAAGAACGCGTGCGCCTTCTCGACGTGGGCCGGCTTGAAGAACCGGCTCTGGGGCCGGTCGAACAGGCTCGGGCCGACCTTGCGCCCGAAGATGTAGCCGACCTGGTCACCGAGCACTGCGGCGACGAAGAAGATGGCCGCGC
>JANXUX010000404.1 GCA_025351965.1 Actinomycetes bacterium
TCGGCTGCGCGTCGCGGCCCGGATCGTCAGGCCGATCAACCAGCCGAGTGCCGCCCACGGCAGCAGCATCGCCGAGGTGCGCGACACATACGGCAGTACATAGGGCGAGAGCTGGTAGAACAGCGCGGCGATGAGTGCACCGACAGCGGGCAGGCCGAGGTGCTTGGCCGCCCAGCGGACGCCGAGGCCACCGGCGACGAACAACGTGCCGAGCCACAGCCGCTGGGCGATCCAGTCGGGCGCGCCGATCCAGCTGAAGAACGAGTACCACGGTCCGGACGGCCACAGGTAGCTCAGCGTCTGGTGCGGGACCCACCCTGCGAACTGACGGCCGTCCCAGCTGGAGAGCGCGTCTCCGGTGAGCCGGGCCGGATCGAAGTAGAGGTAGAGCTTGGTGTCTGCCGGCATCTTGCCCCGTGACGACAGCAGTGCCGGTACGTATGCGAGAGCAACCAGCAACGCCACGTGGAGCACGTTCTGGTAGCGCTTGATTCGGGCGAGAAGTGCTGGGGACGAGGAGTTCATGTGTTCGGGCGGCCGGCTCGGCCAGCGGCGGCAATCTAACACGGGGTTTGGGTGGCGAGACGTTCGCCCGCAGTAGCGTGGCCGCTCGTGCAGTCGGTCGTTGTCGTCCCCACATACCAGGAGTCGGAGAACATCGTCCGCTTCCTCACCGAGGTGCGCAGGTCGGTACCGGACGCATACGTGTTGATCGTCGACGACGACAGCCCGGACGGCACCGGGGCGCTCGCCGATCGTGTCGCCTCCGAGCTCGGCAACATCGTGGTCATCCACCGTGTCGACAAGCGCGGTCTCGGCAGCGCCTATCGCGACGGGTTCGCCGCGGTGCTGGGCGGCACGATCCTCGACGGAGAGTGCGACATCGTCATCTCGATGGACTGCGACTTCTCCCACGATCCGGCTGCGATCCCGGCGTTCATCGCGCGCATCGAGCAGGGTGCGGACTGCGTCGTGGGCTCGCGCTACGTGCTGGGTGGAAAGACCGTGAACTGGCCGCTGCACCGCCGCCTGCTGTCACGCTGGGGCAACCGATACACCAGCGGCGTGCTCGGGCTGCACATCCACGACTGCACATCCGGCTTCCGCGCCTATCGGACAACGGCGCTCGCCTCGATCGCTCCGACGTCGACGGCTGCGGAGGGCTACGCCTTCCTCACCGAACTCGTGCGCAGGCTGATCGCCGGGGGTCACTCTGTGGTCGAGCAACCAATCACGTTCGTCGACCGCGAGCTCGGGACGTCGAAGATGTCCGGAGCGATCATCGTCGAGTCGATGATGCTCGTGACCCGCTGGGCCCTCGTCGACACCTGGGCCAAGCTCCGCCATCGCCGTACCCGACCCCACTGACCCCGCCTCTGTGCGGCCGAAGCGTCACGGGATGGCGCCGAACACGCCGTAGAGGGCGGTGAGCGTCACCAGGCCAGCGGCACTGGCGCACAGGATGACGACCCACAGCTCGTGGGCGTGCGACTCGACGGCAACCGTGCCATTGGCGCCCGCTGTACCCGCTGCATCCAGGGCGACGGAGCGCGTGCGGGCCGACCGGTCCTCGAAGTCGACGAGCCAGGCTGCGGCGGAGATCAGCAGTGGGAAGGCCGTGTACAAGAAGCGGGGCCGGGCGGTGACCGTGGCCGGGGCGAGCATCAGGATCAGGACCACGATCGTGTAGGTCGCAACCGGCCAGGGGAGACGTTTCTTGTGGGCCATCCAGACGAGGACGATCGTCGAGATGAACGAGACGGCCGTGATGACGTCGGTCGGCGACGAGAGCGGTCGGGTGAAGGCTTCAGCCGTGTTGCGCAGCGCCGTGAGCCCGAAGCTCGTGCCTTCGTGCCAGGCCTCGCTCTGGGTGCGGAACCAGACGAGCGTCTCGCCGGTGCGCCGCCAGAGGAAGAGGTGGAAGCCGATGAAGCCGATGGGTGCGATCACGGGCGCAACCAGGCTGCGCCAGCGGCGGTCCTGGATGATCGCGATGAGCGCGGCGATGGCGCAGGCGGCGATCAGAGCGATGCCGTTCGCTCGCGTCGCCGATCCGATCGTGGCGAGGATGCCGGCCGCCACCCACTGCTTGTGCTGCAGGCACAGCAGACAGGCTGCGGCGACGACGATGAGCGTCGCCTCGCTGTAGCTGAACGAGAGCACGAAACTCCCGGGGAACACGGCGAAGAGCAGCATCGCTCGGTAGGCGACGCGATCGTCGAACACGTTGCGCGCCAGTAGGCCGACGAGCAGGACGGCGACGGCGCCGAGGATGAAGTTGAGCAGCAGTCCGGCGAACACGTCGCCGCCGGGCAGGATCTTGTCGAACCAGCGCACCAGCGCCGGATACACGGGAAAGAATGCGGTACGGGCCTGATAGTCGTCGAACGTGACGTGGGCGGGGACGTGCGACGGGTAGCTGTCGCGCACGATGGCGAAGTACCACTTGCCATCCCAGGAGGTCAGGACGTCGGTGATCTTGCTCACTGCATTCGTCGGTCGGGCGATGCCGTCGAGGCCGTCTTGGACCACCCGTTGGGCGGCCACCACGGCTGCGCCGGCGATCACGCACAGCCGGGCGAGCACGTACGCGACCAGTGCCCGGATCGAGAGGCGCTGCCAGCTGCGATCACTCCACAGCTCGGCGAGCCGGCCACGCGACGTCGCGGGATGTGACGGATCCGACGTGTCGAACGAGGTGCTGGATGTGTCGTCGGTGATGGTGTCGGTCATGGCTGGGAGAGCTGACGGTGCAGCGAGACGACGCTAACACGGCACCCGGCCGCGTCGACGTTCACATCTGGCTGCTGACACATTCGGCCGACGGGGCGCACGCGGCTCAGCGGCGGTACATCGGCTGGATCCGCTGGCGCGGTCCGAACTTCGGCGCTGCGTGACCGTCTCGGGCGAGCAGCATCACCACCCGACCGCGCTGGCCGGCGTACGGCTCGAGCAGATCGAGCATGTGCTCGTCCGTCCCGCGAGGTTCGCCGGCGAGTGCCCAGGCGACCATGTTCTTGACGTGGTAGTCGCCGACCGGCACGGCGTCGGGGTCACCGTGGGAGGGCCCGAGCGCGGAGCCGATCGTCCACACCCCGATGCCGCGGAGCAGCGCGAGCTTGGCTGCCGCGTCGGTGGACGACATCGCCGCCCACCCCTCGATGTGGCCTGCGTAGCGGGCGACCATGCGCAGCCCGTCGGCGCGCTTGGCCTCGATGCCGAGCGGGTGGTACCACCACGACGGCTTGTCGAGCAGATCCTGCGGCGCCGGGGGAAGCAGCATCGTTGAATCCGGACCCGGGGCCGGTCGACCGAGGCGCCGGGTGAGCGAGCTCCACTGCCGGAACGCTTCCAGACCGGTGACTCGTTGGCCGAGGATGACCGGGAGCAGCTCGTGGTACAGCGTGCCGCTGGCCGCGATCCGCAGACCGGGGTGGTTGCGGTGGGCGCGGCTGACGTTGGGGTGGGCGTCGTCGGGACATGTGAACCCGCTGTCATGGCCGCCAACCAGCTGGGGAACGCGTGCCAGCATCCACGCCCCGCCGGGGCCCCACGCTTGGGCGTCCAGCTCGTCATGGCTCCAGCGCAGGTGGAGCGTCGCTGGTCCGTCGGGTGTCAACGTCGCTCGCCAGAACTCGCTCGGGGCGAGGCGCGTCGTGTGGTCGTGCCGTCCGTAGCGGTACACGGACAGCGTTGCCGCCAGGTTCGTGGTCGGATCGATCGCCACCGTGAGCACGGGTCGCACGGTAGCCGGGGGGTGTGACGTTCGCTTCGATGGCCGCAGATACGACGTCCTCCGCGACGATGAACGCCATGACCGACTCGCTGCAGATCTCCCGCCCCGCCCGAGGGATCACCCAGATCACCTTGAACCGGCCGGCGTCGCTGAACGCGATGACCAGCGAGTTGGTCCAGGATCTCCACGATGCGCTCGATGCAATCACCGTCGACCCGGACACCCGGGTCGTGGTGCTGACGGGTGCCGGCCGAGGGTTCTGCGCCGGCCTCGACCTCAGCGGGTACGGATCGGCGCCGCACACCGAGGGCCTCGGGCGCACGCAGACGTCGTTCGCCGTCCAGAAACACATCGCCGGGCTGATCCCGAAGATGCGCGCCCTTCCGCAGCCGATCATCGCGGCCGTCAACGGTGCTGCGGCTGGCGGCGGATTGGCGCTCGTGCTCGGCTCGGACATCCGACTCGCAGCACGGACGGCCAAGTTCAATGCAGCGTTCATCCGAATCGGGCTGTCGGCGTGTGACATCGGTACCAGCTGGATCCTGCCGCGCGTCGTCGGAGTCGCCCGTGCCCAGGAACTGATGTTGACGGGCCGGGTGTTCGAGGTCGACGAGGCCTACCGGATCGGGCTCGTCGTCGAGGTCCATGACGCCGACGCGCTCCTCCCGGCGGCATACGCGAAGGCCGCCCAGGTCATGCTCAACGCACCGATGGGCGTGGCGATGACCAAGGAGGCGATGTGGACAGCGCTCGAAGTCCCGATGCAGGCCGCGATCGACATCGAGAACCGTCAGCAGATCATGCTCAGCCAGACCTTCGATCACCGTGAGGCGATGACGGCTTTCCTCGAACGTCGGGCACCGGAGTATCGCAACAGCTGACCCCTGACCGAGATCACCCTGTTGTCCGAGGGTGTCAGCGGGCGTCAGAGGGCGTCAGGGGGCATCAGAGGACGTAGCGGATCGCCCGGGCCAGTTCCCTGCGCGCGCTCGATGTCTGGTGTTCCTCGTCGGCAACATAGGGCCCGATGATCGGGATGATCGTCACCGGCCAGGAGCGTTCGAGATCGGCGATCGCCTGCTGCGTGGCGCACAGTTCGTCGTGTCGTGCGCCGAGCAGCGCCTTGGCCTCGGGCGTGCTCGGGCCCGTGCACAGCTGGAAGTTCGGATACGGAGCGACGAGGACGATGAGGCGGTGCACGAGGTGCGAGATCCGCTGGTGGAGCGCCTCCAGGCGGGCGAGGATGACCACGTCGTCGACACCGGGGGAGTGCCAGCCGCCGATGCTCGACAGGATCACTGTGTCGTTCTGGCGCAGCGCGGCCTCGGTGACGAACCGGTCGGCAAGATTGTCGCCGTGCACATCGGCCACCCAGGCACCGGGGAAGGCGACGCACGTCGCTGTGAGGAACTGAGGACACAGCCCGGCGGTGATGGAGTCACCGATGAGGACCAACCGACCGCTGCCGAAGCGACGGTGGGCTTGTCCGAACTGGACCGGCTGGGCCCCGGCGACGAGAGTCGTGATCAGGTGATCCACGGGACGGACGGGCTCGACCGGAGTGCCGGACGAGTGGCCCGGCGCCGACGCGATCGAGGTCCCCGGGTCGCTGGACGCGACGGTGATGACCGACGCGAGGCAGACGAGAGAGATGACGACGAGCGCGCGGGCACCACCAATCAACCGTCCTCCGCCGAGCCGCCAAGCCACGACCCGAACAGTAGTCCTCGACAGTCCTGATCTGTGCGTCGGACGGCCGTCACCGCGCCGGCGCCGTTCAGTTGGAGGAGGAGCGGACCGTCACCGGGGCGTCGCCACCGTGCACGGGGTAGTGGCAGGCGACGAAGTGCCCGTCGCCGATCTCGCGCAGCAGTGGTTCTTCGGCCGAGCAGCGCTCTTGCGCGGCCGGGCATCGGGTGTTGAAGCGGCAGCCAGACGGGGGGAACACCGGCGATGGCGGTTCGCCCTCGATCGGGTGGCGCTTGACCGCGACGGACGGGTCGGGCACGGGGATGGAGCTGAGCAGTACGTTCGTGTAGTGGTGCGCCGGCGCCCGGTAGAGCTCGTCCGAGCCGGCGACCTCGCAGATCTTGCCGAGATACATCACTGCGACTCGGTCGCTGATGTTCTTGACCACGGCGAGGTCATGGGCGATGAACACGAGCGTCAGTCCGTAGCGCTGTTTGAGGTCCTCGAGCAGGTTGAGGACCTGCGCTTGCACACTGACGTCGAGGGCCGAGACCGGCTCGTCGCAGATGATCATCGAGGGATCGAGCACGAGTGACCGGGCGATGCTGATCCGCTGGCACTGGCCACCACTGAACTGGTGCGGCTGGCTTTCGGCGGCGCGTTGTGGGTCGATGCCGACCTCGTCGAGGACCCGGTCGACCTGGTCGTTGCGTTGGCTCTTGCTGCCGCGGCCCCAGATCGTCAGCGGCTCCATGACGATGTCGCGGACCTTACGGCGCGGGTTCAGCGATGAGATCGGGTCCTGGAAGATCATCTGCATCCGGGTTCGGGCTTCACGCATGGTGTCGCCACCCATGCTCGTCAGTTCCTTGCCCTCGAACATGACCGAACCCGATGTCGGGCGGGGGAGCTGCATGATTGCTCGGCCGGTGGTGCTCTTGCCGCAGCCGGACTCGCCGACGAGACCGAGTGTCTCGCCACGCAGGACGTCGAGGCTGATCCCACTCACGGCGTTGACCTTGAGCCCGGTGCGTCCGACGGGGAACTCGACGACGAGGTTCTCGACGCGCAGCAGCGCGTCCGAGGCGCTGCGCAGATGAGCGGTACCGGTACCGGCCATCAGCGTGCCTCGCCGATGCTCACGGGGACCTCCGTCGGTGCGGCGGACGCCATGGCCTTGGCGGCGTTGCGCTCCTTGGACTCGAAGTACTCCGGGCTGCCGACCGGATACCAGCACCGGAAGAAGTGGCCGGGCAGGTCCGATTGCTGCAATTGAGGCATTTCGTTCTCACACTTCTCTCGGACGTACGGGCAACGCGGCGCGAACCGGCAGCCCTTCGGCGGGTGCACGAGATCGGGTGGACGGCCACCGATGGCCGTCAGCCGGGTGTGGCTCGGGTCCTCGATCTTGGGGATGCTCTGCATGAGCGCCTCGGTGTAGGGCATCTTCATGTTCGCGAACAGCACGCGGGTCGGGGCCATCTCGACGAGTTGGCCGCCGTACATCACGGCGATGTCGTCGGTGTGGCCGGCCACGACACCGAGGTCGTGGGTGACCAGGATCAGCGACATGTTGCGGTCCTTGCGCTGCTCGTTGAGCAGGTCGAGGATCTGGGCCTGGACGGTCACGTCGAGGGCGGTGGTCGGCTCGTCGGCGAACAACGCAGTCGGACCGCACGCGAGGGCGATGGCGATCATCACCCGTTGGCGCATGCCGCCGGACAATTCGTGGGGATACTGCGCCAGTCGACGATGGGCTTCGGGGATGCGCACGTCCTGCAGCAACTTCTCCGCCGTCGCCATCGCCGAGGTCTTGTCCATTCCGAGATGGATCTTCAGCGGCTCGGCGATCTGTTGACCGATTTTCATCAGTGGGTTGAGCGACGTCATCGGATCCTGGAAGATCATCGCCATCTCTTTGCCCCAGATGTGGCGCATCTGCTTGCGGCCGAGGTTGCCGATCTCTCGTCCCTCGAACTTGATGCTGCCCGACCGGACGGCGCCCTTCGGTGGGAGCAGGCCCATGATCGATCGAGACAGGATCGTCTTGCCCGATCCGCTCTCACCGACGATGCCGAGGGCCTTGCCGCGGTCGAGGTTGAAGGTGACGCCGTCGACGGCGCGGACGAGGCCGCGGGCCGTTCGGAAGTGGGTCTTGACGTCGGTGAGCTCGAGCAGTGGATCGGTGATGTCGCGGCTCGCGGCCTGACTGACGTTGCTCATATCGCCGCCTCCCGGATGTCGAAGCGTCGGGCGAGTTGATCGCCGATCAGGTTGAAGGAGATGACGGTCAGGAACAAGAAGAGGCAGGGGAAGATCGTGGCCCACCAGGCCCGGGCCAGGTCGCGCTGACCGTCGCTGATCATCTTGCCCCATGTCAACGGGCGCTCCACCCCGAGACCGAGGAACGCGAGCGCGCCCTCGGCGGCGACGAGAATGCCGAGGCCGGTGACGGCCACGGTGAGCATCGCCGGGATCAAGTTGGGCAAGATCTCGCGGGCGATGACCCGGCCGCTCTTGGCCCCGAGGCTGCGCGCGGCGAGCACGAACTCGCGATCACGGAGCGCGATCGTCTGCGCTCGGGCTATTCGGGCGAACGGCGCAATGGCAAGGATCCCGAGTGTGAGGGTGATCTCCCACTGACGGTCCAGCCAGCCGAGCCAGGAGTAGACGTCCTTGAGGTCGTCCATCCGGTAGACGAGCAACAGCGCGAGCAACAGAGGCGGCAGCGCGAGCAACGAGTCGGTGATGATCGATCCGACGCGGTCGGTCCAGCCCTGGAAGTAGCCACTGGCGATGCCGAGCAGGCCACCGACGACGAGCCCGATCACGGTGGACAGCACGCCGACGGTCAGCGTGACCCGAGCCCCGTAGATGCACCGCGCGAAGACGTCGTGCGAGCTGGAGTCCGTCCCGAGCCAGGCCGTCCATCCAGGTCCGAGGTTGTAGCGGCCGGCCTTGCCGCCGACTCTGATCTTGGTGTCGTACAGGCGGATGAACGGCAAGACGCTGGCGAAGACGATGCAGAAGACGAGCCCGCCGAGCCAGGTGATGCCGAACCACATGCCGATCCTCGGACGGCGGCGCTGCGTGCGGGCGGGTGTGTCCGGAGCGGATGCGGGATCGGCGACGGGTGGGGATTCGATGGTGAGAGTCATGGTCCAGTCCTCAGCTCAGTGCCCTGGCGTGGCGGATGCGGGGGTCGATCACGGCATAGCTGAGATCGACGAGCAGGTTGACGGTGACCACGGTGGCCACCAGGATCGCCGAAACGGACTGCACGGTGAACAGGTCGCTCGACAAGATCCCGACGACGAGCAGCGATCCCATGCCCTTGATGTTGAAGTACTGCTCGACGACGAGTGCGCCGCCGACGAGACCGCCGAGTTGTACGCCAACGTTGGTGAGCAGCGTGAACAGTGAGTTGCGCAGCGCATGGCTCCACAGGACACGCCTCGGCGATACACCCTTGGCACTCGCGAGCGTCACGAAATCAGCCTGCAGCGTCTGGACCATGTCGGCGCGGAGCAGACGGACATACACCGCAGCCAGCGGCAACATCAAGACGATCGATGGGAGCAAGAAGTTCTTGAAGTGCCCACTGAGGGATTCCCAGGGGTAGATCTTGGAGGCCAGCCGTGGGAACCACTGCAGGCGGATGATGAAGAGGTAGCTGAGCAGCGGAGCGAGCACGAGTGCCGGGATCGACACCAGCGCGAACGAGAAGAAGCTGCCGATCTTGTCGAACGCGCTGTCGCGCCGATAGGCCTGATACACCGCCACTGGCACGGCGATGACCAGTGCTCCAACGGTGGCGTAGATGCCGAGGAACAGCGTGGGCAGGACCCGTGGCTTGAGGTACGTCGTGACGTCGAGGTTGTTGGTCTGGGAGTACCCGAAGTCCAACGTGAACATTCCTCGCAACCAGTACCAGTACTGGGTCAGGTAGTTGCTGTTCAGATGGAAGCGATCGGTGACCGCCTTGATCTGTTCGTCGGTAGCGGTCCCTCCGAGCATCGTTCGTGCGGGGTCACCGGGCTTGTTCAGCCCGATGCGCATGAACACCAGCACCCCGAAGGTGACCAGGAAGAACACGATGACGAATTGGAAGAGACGTTGGAGGAAGTACCGCATGCAGACCCCGGGTGCCCGTGTGTGAGAGGTGGCGGATGATGGTGGTGGTGACGACGAGGGTGCGGGCTGCCGGAGCGGCCCGCACCCTCGAACGACACGAACTCAGACGAGATCAGGCGTTCTGGTCGATCCAGATCGAGTTGACCCAGAACTGACCGGAGAAGCCGGCCCCGTCGCGGGCAGCGGATCCGTCGGGCAGCACCGTCTGGCCGAGGCCCTGCACCTTGGGGCTGTGCGGCGTGCCCCACAAGGTGTAGTCGATCGGGATCTGGTAGCACTCCTTGGCCATCTGGCGGTTGATGTCCTCGGCGGCCTTGTTTCGTGCGGCCTCATCCGGGTTGCTCCGTGCATCAGCAAGCAGGCGATCGACCTCGGGATCGTTCAGGCGCCCGAAGTTGAGCGCGAGCTGGCCGTCCGGCGGGCCCGATACCGAGTTCCACCAGAAGTTCTGCTGGTCCACGGTCAAGCCGGCGTGGTTGCGCCAGCCATAGATGAAGAAGCCCGGGTCACCGAACAGGGCGTTGGTGATGAACTTGTCCTGCGGGACGACGTCGACCTTGGTGTCGACTCCGATCGCAGCCCAGTAGCCCTTGTACAGCTCGGCGGCCTGGTCGCCCAGTGCCGTGGCGGTGTGGCCGTAGGTGACCTCGACGCTGCTGGTGCCAGTTTCCTTCTTGTACTGCTCGATCAGCGCCTTCGCGCCCTCGATGTCCTGGGCGGGGTCGAAGCCGTTGTCCTCGAGGTAACCCTGTTGACCCGGGGAGAAGAGGCCGTTGGCGATCTGGGTGAGACCACCGGCCACGAGGTCGATGACCTCTTGGCGGTCGATTGCCTTCGACAACGCGCAGCGCACGAGTGCGCTCTGCGTCGGGCCGGGCTTGGCGAGGTCGATCAGCAGGTAGTTGGTCTCGACGAACTTGGTCTGCTCGGTCATCGGGAAGTTGTCCGGATCGTCACGGAAGTCCTTGACCACCTGGGCCGACGACGTCGAGAAGATGTCCAGCTCACCGTTCTTCAGGGCTTCCTCGGCGACCTGGCTGTCCTCGATGACCTTGAAGTCGATCTCGTCGAGGTAGGGCAACTGGACGCCGTTGGCGTCCTTCTGCCAGTACCCGGGGTTTTTCTTGACGACGAGGACGTCACGCGGGGTGTAGCTCTCGACGATGAACGGACCTGAACCGATCGGTGCACTGGCCTTGGCCGGGTCGGCAGCGACTGCGGTGAGCCACGTCGGTGAGGCGATCAGGCCCCACTGGGTGGTCAGCGCCGAAGCGAAACCGGGCCAGGAGAGCGGGGTGTTCGCGTCGCCGTTCTTGCCGGTGGTGATCGTGAACGTCTTGTCGTCGGTCTTGACGATGTCGAGGATCATCTTCGGCGTGCCGTCGTCGTTGGTCGCTCCGGAGGGATCGGCGATCTTGGCGACATCGTTGAGCGCCTTCGAGATCAGCAACCCTGTACCGGTCGTCTGCAGGTTGTACACGACTGCGTCGGCGTCGACGGGCGTGCCGTCGGTGAACTTGATGCCGTCACGCAGGGTGACGGTCCACACCGTGAAGTCTGCATTCGGTTCGATCGACTCAGCGAGGTACGGGTGCACCTTGCCGTCGGCGCCGAACGCAGCGACCGGGTCGAAGAACGACCGAGCGCGTTCTTGGCAATACGAGTCGCACTGCATGGCCGCTGGCGTCCACGCGTTGGCGACTTCTGCTTCGCCGCTGACGACGAGCTTGCCCCCGATCGTCACGTCGGCGACCGGCACGGTCGTCTCGGCGGGCAGTGTCGTGTCTGCGCCGACCGTGGTGTCGGTGCCGTTGGACGGCGTGGTCGTGTCGCCGGCGGCCGCTGTCGTGTCGCTCCCCCCGGCAGCGGTCGTGTCAGCGGCAGGCGATGACCCGGTCGTGCCGACGCTGTTGCCGTCGTCTTTCTTGCTACACGCGCCGGCGATGAGCGCGAAGCTCACCAGCGCCGACCCCAGCAGGACGACGGGCCGTCGCCTGCGGTGTGTTGTCTGTCCAGTTCGATTCGTCCCCAATGGACTCCCCCTTCGGTAGGTTCCCAGCTCGATGTCCCTCACCGGCGAACCGGAGTGTTGACATCGAACGGTTGTGACCCCTGCCACAACGCCACTTATACAGTAGCCATACTTGCCCGGCGGGTAACAACACGGGCTCGCGATCAGTGATCGCGTCGTACCGTGGTGAGGATGTTGCGCAAGAACGGCGATCGGATCCCACATCTGCGTCGTCTCGCACCGACGCACCCACGATTCGCCGAGATCATGGCACGACATGATGCCGCCGTTGGCGAGGGTGAACCGAGTTACCGGGATCCCGTCAGCGGCTACGCCGTGTTCACCGGCCGGTTCCTCGCCGAACGGCAGCGGTGCTGCGACAGCGGCTGCCGACACTGCCCGTACGTGATCGATTGATTCGCCCCGGTCGCCCGATTCGCTACGGTCGGGCCATGGCAGACCTGGGCAGACCGGCATCGAAGAAATCGAACGCAAAGGAGGCCAAGTTCCTGTCGAGACTGGTCGTCGCCCCGGACTCGAACTTCCGGTTCTCCAAGCGCAAGCCGGACCAGACGTTCGGATGGGACAAGGAGGGTGCAGCCGTAGAGCTGGCCGAGCTGCTCGCCCGCATCGACCTGCTCCAGCAGAAGTTGGCGGCAGAGTCCCGACAGAGTCTGCTGGTCGTGCTCCAGGCGATCGACGCCTCGGGCAAGGACGGAACGCTGCGCGGCGTGTTCGGCCCGCTCAGCGCGTCTGGCGTACAAGTCTCGAACTTCAAGGCGCCGACCGGTGCCGAGCTGTCACACGACTACCTGTGGCGCGGGCACGCGCGGACGCCGGCCACGGGCGAGATCGCGGTGTGGAACCGCAGCCACTACGAAGACGTGTTGATCGTGCGGGTCAAGAACCTGGTTCCGGAGGAGCGTTGGCGTCGGCGCTATCGGCACATCCGCGAATTCGAGCAGATGCTCGCCGACGAGGGCACGCGGATCGTCAAGATCAATCTCCACATCTCGAACGAGCAGCAGCGGGCCCGGCTGCAAGACCGCATCGACGACCCGAACAAGCGGTGGAAGTTCCGCGTCGGTGATCTCGAGGACCGCAAGCTCTGGCCGAAGTTCATGAAGGCGTACGAGGTCGCGATCAACGAGACCTCGACCGAGCGCGCCCCCTGGTACGTGGTTCCCGCCGAGCACAAGTGGGTCCGCAACCTCGCAGTCGCGCACATCCTCCACCACGCCCTGACCGAGATGGATCCGCAGCTGCCCCCGGACGATCCTGCGATGCTCGGCGTCGTCGTCGAGTGACACACCCGACGTCGCCGCTGGCGACCGCCGGCCCCACCTGTGACCGGCATTCGCGGGTGAGCGCCCCGTTCTGGTTGTACGAATTGTAAAGTTCTGGCCACCATGCCTGTGCTCGTACCCACCAGCCTCGATCAGGCCGTGTCGATGCTCTCCGCCACGCCCGACGCCTTGGTCCTCGCCGGCGGCACCGACGCGATGGTCGAGGTCAACGCCGGTCATCGCAAGCCGCACCACGTGCTCGTCGTCAACCGGGTCGCCGAGCTGCGCTCGTGGACCTTCGACCCCGAAGCCTCGACAGTGCGGATCGGGTCGGCCGTCACCTACGCCGAGCTCATGGAACCACCGATCGCCGACCTCGTGCCGGCGTTGGCCGAGGCCTCGCGGACAGTTGGGTCGCCACAGATCCGCCACGCTGGCACGCTCGGCGGCAACCTCGGAACCTGCTCTCCGGCCGGAGACGGCCTACCGGTGCTCGCCGCGTTGGACGCAATCGTGCACCTGGCCAGCGCGACCGGCGAGCGGTCGATGCCGATCGGTGAGTTCATGGTCGGGGTGAAGCGCAACGCGCGCCGACCCGACGAGCTGATCACCGCAGTGACGGTCCCCGTGGTGAGTGGCTATCAGGGTTACAGCAAGGTCGGGGTGCGCAACGCGATGGTCATCGCGCTGGCCACCGCCTGCATCGTCGTCGACACGCCCGGCCGCACTGTGCGCCTCGCCATCGGCTCGGTCGGCACGACCATCATCCGCTGCACCGACGCCGAGGCCTTCGCCGCCTCGGCCGTCGACTTCGACTCCGGGACCGCGTCCGGCGACACCGTCACCCGGTTCGGCGAGCTGGCAGCAGCGGCCAGTCGACCGATCGATGATCACCGTGCCACTGCGGACTACCGCCGTCACGCGATCGGTGTGATGGCCGGCCGCCTTCTGCGGAGAGGGTTCGCGAATGTCTGACCCGACCGTTCCTGACCCGACCGTACCCGAGCCGACCGGGTCGGTCGGTTTCGACGAGCTCTACCAGTTGAACGTCAACGGTGAGACGCGTGACGTGCGCGACGCATGGGTGGGGGAGAGCCTGCTCTACGTGCTGCGCGAGCGTCTCGGCCTGATGGGCAGCAAGGGTGCGTGCGAACAGGGCGAGTGCGGCTCGTGCAGCGTGATGGTCGATGGCGAGCTCGTCTGCAGCTGCCTGGTCATGGCCGCGAGTGCAATCGACCAGCCGATCGTCACGATCGAAGGCGTCGCCCCGATCGGCTCGCCGAGCGACGTGCAACAGGCGTTCGTGGATGCGGGCGCAGTGCAGTGCGGGTTCTGCACGCCGGGCCTCATCATGGCCACACACGCACTGTTGGAACGGTCCGCCGAGCCGAGCGAGTTCGAGATCCGAGAAGAGCTCAGCGGGAATGTCTGCCGGTGCACCGGGTACGGGCGCATCATCGAAGCCGTGCAGCGTGTCTCGGTGTCCCGCCGGGCCGATGCCGAGAGCGGGATCGCGTCGTGAGCATCCTCAGCGGGGTCCGCCGCCACGACGGTCGGCTCGGTGACAGCATCACCCGACCGGACGGCACCGCCAAGGTCCAGGGCAGCTTCATGTTCTCCGGCGATCTCGAGGCCGAGCACTGCCTGTGGGGAGCGACGCTGCGTTCGCCGCACCCGCATGCGCGCATCATCTCGATCGACCTCAGCGCGGCCTGGAAGATCAGCGGCGTCGAGGCGATCATCACGGCCGAGGACGTGCCCGGCCAGCTGACGTACGGGCTGATCAGCCAGGACCAGCCGGTCTTCGCCAGCGAGGTCGTGCGCTACGTCGGCGAACCCATCGCTGCAGTCGCCGCCGATCATCCCGAGACCTGCCGGCGTGCGCTGCAGGCAATCGTCGTCGTCTACGAGGTGCTCGAGCCGCTCACCGATCCCGAACGGGCCCTCGACGGCAGCCATCCGCCGATCCACCCCGACGGCAACCTGATCCGCCACCAGCGGATCGTGTCCGGCGACATCACCGCCACAGGTGACGTCGTGGTGGAGGGCACCTACGTGATCGGGATGCAGGACCAGGCATTCCTCGGTCTCGAGGCAGCGCTCGCGATGCCGGGTCCGGGTGGAGCCGGAGTCGACCTGTACGTCGCGACCCAGTGGTTGCACGAGGACCAGAAACAGATCGCGGCGTGCCTCGGTCTGGCCCCGGAGCAGGTGCGCCTCACCCTCGGCGGCGTCGGAGGTGCGTTCGGCGCCCGTGAGGACATCAGCCTGCAGGTCCACACGTGCCTGCTCGCTCTGCGCACGGGACGACCGGTGCGCATCCAGTACAGCCGTGAGGAGAGCTTCCTCGGCCACGTCCACCGTCACCCGGCCACGATCTGGATGCGACATCACGCCACCGCAGACGGGCACATCGTCAAGATCGAAGCCCGGATGGTATTCGACGGTGGTGCGTACGCATCCACGTCCTCAGCGGTGCTGATCAACGGCGTCACCCACACCCAGGGCCCCTACAAGTGCGCGAACGCCCTGGTCGACGGATACGCCGTGCGCACCAACAATCTTCCCTGCGGCGCGATGCGTGGGTTCGGCGTGGTCCAGGCGTGCTTCGCCCACGAGGGCCAGATGGATCGGCTCGCCGCAGCGTGCGGCCTCGATCCGGTCGAGATCCGGTTGCGCAACGCGATGGAGACCGGCGACAAGCTGATCACCGGGCAGCCCATTCTGAACGTCGCCCCGGTCGCGCGGTGCATTCGCGAGACTGCTGCGCTGCCGTTGCCGGACGAACCGGTGGGCGGCCACGACCACGACCCGATGCGCCTCCCCGGTGGCGCCGGTCGGACCGCTGACCGTCGGCACATCCGGCGCGGTATCGGGTTCGCGGTCTCGATCAAGAATCTGATGTACAGCGAGGGTTTCGACGACTACGCGACCGCGCGTTGCCGGCTCGCCGACGGTGTCGCGACGCTGAAGTTCGCGACGGCCGAGGTCGGTCAGGGTTTCATCACGATCGCCGGTCAGATCGCGCGCAGCGTCCTCGGTGTCGACGATGTGCTGCTCGACCCGATCGACACCGATGTCGGCTCGGCCGGCTCGACATCGGCATCACGGCAGACGTGGATGAGCGGGGGTGCGGTCAATGCGGTCTGCATGAAAGTTCGTGGGCTGATGTTCGACAGCTTGGCCGCGATCTACGGCGTCGATGCCTCCACACTCTCCATCGAAGGTCGCGACATCGTCGACGCAACGGGCGTGTTCCGCATCACCGTCGTCGACGCGACTGCAGGGCTCAGCTTCGACGAGACGGTCGAGTTCCGCCACGCGCCGACCGAGGACCTCGACGAGAACGGCCAGGGCAACTGCCACACCGCTTTCGCGTTCGTCGCCCACCGCGCCGTGGTCGACGTGGACCCCGAACTGGGCCTGGTCAAAGTGATCCAGGTCGCCACCGCGCAGGACGTCGGCCGGGCGCTCAACCCGCTGAGTGTCATCGGCCAGATCGAGGGTGGCATCGCCCAGGGACTGGGGCTGGCGGTGATGGAGGAGATCATCATGTCCAACGGTCGGGTCCGTAACCCGAGCTTCACCGACTACCTGCTGCCGACGTTCCTCGACATGCCCGACGTGGTCATCAGCCTGATCGAGGAGCCGGACCCGATCGCCCCGCTGGGTGCCAAGGGCGTCGGCGAGCCACCGACGGTGTCGAGCACGCCGGCCATCGTCGCCGCGATCCGCGACGCGATCGGCAAACACATCGACCGGGTGCCGGTCCGCCCGATCGACATCATCGGCTGAAGGCCGCACAAGGTCCGGCTGAAGGCCGCACGAGGTCCGGCTGAAAGCCGCGGCAAATTCGGTGGACGCGGTCGATGCGTTAGGTTGACGAGAGCGGTCCCGTCGAGCAACCAGGAGCTACACCGGTGTCATCCGAGCGTGAAATCTTGTCATGGGAAATCTTCGGTGAGTCCTCTCGGGCGCTCGCCCAGATGGTGGCCGACGACGGCTACGAGCCGGACATGATCCTGTCGATCGCCCGCGGTGGGCTGCTCATCGGCGGCGCTCTCGGCTACGCGTTGTCGGTCAAGAACGTCTACACGATGAACGTCGAGTTCTACACCGGAGTCGACGAGCGCCTCGATGTGCCGCGGATCCTGCCTCCGGCGCCCGACTTCGTCGATGTCTCCGACGCCAAGATCCTGATCGCCGACGACGTCGCCGACACCGGGCACACCCTGCGCAGCGTCCAGGAGTTCTGCGCCGGTAAGGTCGCCGAAGTACGCACCGCCGTGATCTACGAGAAGTCGCACTCCGTCGTGCGTTGCGATTACGTCTGGAAGCGCACCGACCAGTGGATCAACTTCCCATGGAGCGACAAGGATCCCGTCGCCCGACGCAACTGGGCTGTCAAAGACGCTTGAGTCGCATCGGGGTCACGGCAGTGAGCGCAGCACCACCGTCGCTGCGTTGCGGCCACTGGCGCCCCAGACCCCGGCACCGGGGAACGTCGCGGCACCCGTGATGTAGAGGCCGCGTACGGCTGTCTCGTAACGGGTCAACTCGGGATTCTTGTTGCGCACCGATGCGAGCGGCCCACCGGCGAAGCTGGTCGCGTGGCCCTGGGGCAGGTTGAACTCGGACTCGTAGGACGCCGGCGTCATCGCCCGCCACTCGACGACGGACTCTGCGAAGCCGGGTTGGACGAGCGTGGCGAACCGATCGAGCCACCGCTGTGGCTCAGCTGCGCTGTCCCAGCCGCCGACGAAGTTGTACGGCGTGTAGATCGCTTCGAGGCTGAGCACGTGACGGCCGTACGGCGCCATCGACGGATCCATCACCGTCGGCACGTTGACGAGCAGCCCGGGACGATCGAGGATCTGGCCACGCCCCATCAGCTCGTACCCGCGATCCATTTCCGCGATGGACGGGGCGATGGCGGCGGTGCACGCCGAGGAATCCACACCCAGTCGCCGGAAGTCGGCGGTGTCGGTGTCGACCAAGCGCGGCACCTCGGTCAGGATCGCATCGATCTTGCTCTCGTAGCCCTGGCTGTGCGGGATGGTGCGCCAGCGCTCGATCAGGTCATCGGCCTGTGATGGGGCGCCCGTCAACCACTCGACAAACGTACGGTGCGGATCGCAGGCCGACACGACGATGTCGGCGCGGATCTCGGTGCCGTCCGCGAGCGTCACGCCGCGCACACCCGTCGAATCGCACACGATCGACGACACGCGCGACGACGTGCGCAGCTCGCCCTGCGCGGCCGTGAACGCAGCGAGCAACGCCTCGGGCACAGCCCCGCTGCCACCGACCGGCCGGCCGACCTTGGCGACATGACGCATCGCGTAGGTGAGCGCGCCGAGCCCGGAACCTGCGAACTCGGGTGAGATACCCCAGACCATCGGACCAACGGCGAGCGCCGGCGCGCGCAGTGCTTCGGTGTCGAAGAACGAACGCATCACGTCGGCGGCGCTGAGTCGGCTCCAGCGCAGCAACGTCGACACGCCGCGCATCCGGTGCTCCAATGCAGTCCGGGTGAGGCCTCCGAGGCTCGGCGGCTCGCTCGCCGCGTCGAGGACCATCTTGACCGCCGGGATCGCGGCCTTGAGGTAACGCCGGTAGCCCTCGACCTCGCGAGGGTGCATCAGCATGAGTCCGTCGATGGTGCGGTCGACATCGTGGAAGCTGAGCCACGGGCGATGGTCGTCCCACGTCATGTTGAGCTGTGACGGATCGGCATCGAGGTAGGTCAGACCATGCGCAGCGAGGTCCAGTTCGGTCATGACCGGAGTGGTCCGGAACGTCAGGTGATCGCAGTTGCAGATGTTGACGGTGGCCCCGCCGAATGGCTCGCTCGCCGCCGTCCCACCGACTGACTCCCGAGCCTCGAGGATGATCGTGCGCAGACCTGCCTTGGCCAGGTACGCCGCTGTCACGAGGCCGTTGTGGCCGGCTCCGATCACGATCACATCTGCATCAACGTCAGGCACCTCACCATTCTGGTCGCGCCGCTAGCGTGGCGTCGTGACCAACTCGCCGTTGCCTCGTCGCAGGCACCTCGCCGACCTCAGCGGGCCGCAGGTCGACCAGCTGTTGTCGCCCGACTCGATCATCGTCCAACCATTGGGGGCGATCGAGCAGCACGGCCCGCACCTACCGCTGAACACGGATCTGATCATCGCCCAGGCCGTTGCCGAAGCAACCGTGGCTGCGGTCGGCGACGAGGTCGATGCGTGGGTGCTGCCGCCGTTGGCGTACACGAAGTCGAACGAGCACGCCTGGTCCTCGGGCACGATCTGGCTGTCGGCCAGCACCCTGCTGGCCGTGCTCGACGACATCGGTCGGTGCGTCGCCAAGACGCCCGCCAAGCGCCTCGTGTTCCTGAACGGACACGGCGGGAACAGCACCCTGCTCGGCACTGCCAACCGCGAGCTGCGCCTCAACCACGGGCTGATGACGTTCACGACACATCCCGGCGTCCCACCCGATCAGGGCGGCGTCTCGGCCGAGGGCGAGCACGGGATGGGCATCCACGGCGGCACCGATGAGACCAGCGTGATGCTGCACCTCGCCCCGCACCTGTGCGACATGAGCCTCGCCGAACGACGAATCCCCGAAGGCATGATCGGCAACCGATACGTGAAGTTCGGCGGCAGTGTCAGCTTCGGCTGGCTCTCCAACGACTTCTTCCCCGACGGCTACATCGGTGACCCGACGACGGCGACGCCCGCGCTCGGTCAACGGCTCTTCGACGGTTCGGTGACCGCCTTCGGCGAGGCGCTGCGCGAGATCAAGACGTTCGACTTCGGACGATGAACGCGCCGTTCGCCGATCTACGCATCGATCGTGACCGGTTGTGGCAGCGTCTCGTCGACCTCGGTGAAGTCGGCGCGGTGCCCGGGCCGAACGGCGAGCGTGGCAACGCCCGCCTTGCGCTGACCGACGCCGACCGCGACGGTCGCGAGCTCGTCGTCACCTGGATGCGCGATCTCGGCCTCACGGTCGCGATCGATGCGATCGGCAACGTGATCGGCACGCGGGCCGGGACCGACCCGACGGCCGCACCGGTGATGACCGGGTCGCACATCGACACCGTCCGCACCGGCGGCCGCTTCGACGGCAACCTCGGGGTGCTCGCCGGGCTCGAGGTCATCGAGACGCTGGAGCAGAACGGGATCGCCACCGAGCGTCCGATCCAGGTCGCGTTCTTCACCGACGAGGAAGGTGCGCGCTTCGCCCCGGACATGCTCGGCAGCCTCGTCTTCGTCGGCGGTCTACCGCTCGAGGACGCGCTCGACGCACTGGCGGCCGACGACGGCGCCCGCCTCGGAGACGAGCTCGACCGGATCGGGTTCGCCGGACCGACGCCATGCCCGACGGCTGCGCCGCCCGCTGCATTCGTCGAGCTGCACATCGAACAAGGGCCGGTGCTGGAGGCCCACGCGGTCACCATCGGTGTCGTCACCGGCGTGCAGGGCATCTCCTGGACCGAGCTCACCGTGACCGGCCGGTCGGCGCACGCCGGCACCACGCCGATGCGGCTGCGCAAAGACCCGCTCGTCCCCGTCGCCGCGGTGATCGTCGAGGCCAGTCGCCTGGCCAACGAGATGAACGAGACCGCACCGGATTCGCAGGTCGCCACGGTCGGGCGGGTCGACGTGTTCCCCGATCTCGTCAACGTCGTTGCTGACAGCGTCACGTTCACCCTCGACCTTCGCAACACGAGCGAAGACCTCCTGCGTACTGCCGAGCACCGGATGGAGTCGTTCGTCGCCGGATCGTGCGCGGCGGCCGGGTGCACCGTCGAATCGACGACGCTGGCCCGGTTCGAGCCGGTCGAGTTCGACGCATCGATGATCGCCCGCGTCGAGCGCGTCGCGACCTCCCTCGGGCTGAGCTCGATGCGCATGCCATCCGGCGCCGGGCACGACGCACAGATGCTCGCGCGGGTCTGTCCGACATCGATGATCTTCGTCCCGAGCGTCGATGGTCTGTCGCACAACATCGCCGAGTTCACCGACCCGGAGGACATCGCCGCGGGTGCGAACGTGCTGCTGCACACCCTTCTGGAACTGGCGATGAACGCGGCGTGACCGGCCGATCTGCGCATTTGCCTGTGCGCTAGGGTGTTCCGAGTCTCAACAAGGAGCATCCCCCTCTTGCCTTCGTGGATTCTTGCGATCGACTTCGGAACCAGCTACACCGTCGCCGCGTCCAAGGTGGGCGATCGTGCTCCCGAGGTGATCGAGGTCGGGGGCGAGCGGCGCATGCCGTCGGTGGTCATGGTCGATCCAGCGGGCGCCGTCATCGTCGGCCGCACCGCCGACGACCTCTCCGGCACACATCCCGAGAGCACGCTCCGCGCCCTCAAGAACCGACTCGGCGACCAAGCCCCGGTCGTGCTCGACGGCCGTCCGTATCAGGTCGTCCATCTCGTCGCAGCATTGCTCAAGCAGGTCTACACCGAGTCCGTGCGCCAGATGGGGGAGCCCCCGACCGAGGTCCGCCTCACCCATCCAGCGACATGGAACCGACCCCGACTGAACCGACTGCTCGAGGCTGCGGCCAAAGCGGAGCTGCCCAGCCCAGCACTCGTACCCGAGCCGGTGGCAGCGGCGCTCTCATTCGCGAGCGAGGTCGGCGTCGCCCAAGGTGCGTTCGTCGTCGTGTACGACCTCGGCGGTGGCACGTTCGACTCGGCCGTTGTCACCGCGAGTGGCGCAGGCTTCAACATCGTCGGTCGTCCGAGCGGCGACCAGAACATCGGCGGCGAGCTGTTCGACGAGATCATCGTCAACCACCTCGGCCAGCAGCTGCCCCCCGATGCGTGGGAAGCGATTCAGATCGGCGAGGAACCGCTCTGGCAACAGGTCGGTGCGACGTTGCGCAACGAGGCGCGACGTGCGAAGGAGACGTTGTCGGGCAACGCCTGGGCGGACCTCCTCGTCCCGCTCCCGACCGGACTCCAGCAGCTTCGGCTCACTCGGGACGAATTCGAGGAGCTGGTCACCCCGTACCTGGCCGAGACCGTGATGCTGCTCGACCGCTGCGTCACCGAGGCCGGTTTGGACCCGACCCAGCTCGCCGGCATCTCGCTCGTGGGCGGCTCGAGCCGTTCGCCGATCGTCGAGCGCATGGTCAAAGAGGCGTTTCCCGCGGTGCCGGTCATTCGGCGCGGCGACCCGAAGACCGCCGTTGCCTCTGGCGCGGCGAGAGCCGTGCGCTCGACGGTCACCCCGCCGCTGGCATCTGCGGGGCGCACTACGCAGGAGGCCGCGGCCGGGACCGCCCAGCAGTCCGTACGTCTCGCCCCGCCGCCGTCGTCCCCCCCGGCGCCCGGTCAGCCGACCTCGGACCCGCCGCGTCCGCCCGGTGCCGGCCAGGCCGCTGCGGGTCAGCCGCCGTTGGTCGCCGGTGTCGTCGGTGTCGCCGGGGCCAGCGCCGCGCCGGCAGGCAGCGCCCTGCCGGCGATCGCTGCATCCGTGCCGTCGCCGGCTCCGCCCGCACCAGCCGGCCTCGGTTCGTACCCGCCGGCCGTGCCGGGCAGGCCGGGCGCGGCCACTGGGTTCGTCGCAGCCCCGGTTCCGTCCGCTCCCGGTTCTGCCTCGACCGCGACCGGTCCGACATCGGCACAGCGTCGGCGCCCGTTGATCCTCGTCGGCGTCGTCGTACTGCTCCTCGCCATCGTCGGGGGCGTCGTGCTGGTGACTCGTGGCGGAGACGAAGCCGCTGCTGCGCTGCCGACCCGTGCATCGCTGAAGTCGGCGCTCGTGACGCTGCGTCAGGTGCGCGACTCGTTCGGGTTGGACTGGAACGCGGAAGCGATCAGCGGGGATGGCGACTTGTTCTGTCCGCAGTTCGCGATCGCTGAACCGTTCCGTCAGGGCGAGGTGATCTTCACGACATCGGACGGCTCGGGCGCAGATTTCACCAACACCGGGTTCTACGAGAACATCTCCACGTTCCAGAGCGAGAGCGACGCGACGAAGTTCTACGACCAGGACAAAGCCATCGCCCAGAACTGTCAGTCTTCGGAGGGCAACCTCGGCGGTGTCGCCGCGACGTACACGATCACCGACTCCACCCGCGATGCCCGCAGCGTCGGTCGCGAGGTGAACGCGATCAAGTACGAGGCGACTCCGACGGACGGGTCGTCGGGGGTGATCCTGACCGGGTACATCGTCGAGACACAGGTCGGCACGCTCGTCATGACGACCCAGTTCTCGACCTACAACCGGCTCCCCGAGGTCACCGAGCTCAAGGACTACTACAACCTCACCAAATCTGCATTCGACAAAGCCGAGGCCGCGCTGTGATGGCTGGCGTGTGATGGCTGGGCTGTGGATGCGCATCGACGATCCGCTCGATGGTGCACAGTTGGTCTGCCTCGTCGATGAAGCGGTGATCGGTCGTGACTTCCGTTGCGACGTCGTGATCCACGACGACGAGGCGTCGAGGATGCATGCCCGGGTCAGCCCGACGGGGGATCAGCACTGGCAGCTCGCCGATCTGGCAACCACCAACGGGACGTTCGTCAATGCTGAACGGATCGTCGGTCCGGCCCGGATCCAGGTCGGTGATGTGATCCGCGTCGGTCGCATCTCGTGCACCGTTGTGTCGGCACCGTCGAGCTGACGCCGTTCGACCCCGCCGCGCCGGGCGGGCTCCCTACAGCGGGCTGAGGATCAGCGGCTCGGTGCGCACCCAACTCTCGAGCGCCTCGGACAGTGGGACCCGGTCGCGCTCGCCGGGATGGATGACGACGGCGTTGCCCGTAGCGGATCCCACCGTCAGCGCACCGTCGATCGTGGCGGTGACCCGGTGCACGCCGAGGGCGTCGATCTGGTTGGCTTGGCGCCCGGACAGGCCGCCGGTGACGTGAAGTGGGACATCTTCGAACAGAGCGATGCGCACGGCCATCTCGATGGAGGCGAGATCGGCGTTGGAGGTACCGGAGCAGACCTCGACGCTGGTCACTGCCCCGAGCGGTCGGTCGGCTTCGATCACGTCGCTGCCGAGGTGGCGGATCGGATCGATCAGCTCCACATCGGAGGACCCGATCACGACCACGGAAGGAGCGAGCCGTTCGATCTCGGCGGCCACGTCCGTTGCCCGGTTCGCTGATGCGCGGGAAATGACCTGACACGTCAGACCGGCGGCCTCGATCGTGTCGCGCAGAGCCTTCATTTCGCCGAGGTCGTCGGCGAATGCAGCCAGACCACCACCCTGGGCCGTGAACCGCACGATCGTGACCGCGCCGGTCTTGCGGCCGCCACCGTAGGCCGCAGCGATCTCGGCGAGCGGTTGGGCCGTGCCCGGGTCATCGACGATGACCGCGACGCGGTCGGTCGCGGAGCTGGTCCGCTTGCGTTCGGCTTCGGCGATGTCGCGGTTCAGCCAGCGATCGGGGTACACGACCTTGAGTAGCGGGCCGGCCATCGCCGTCGTGACCACGGCCATGATGACCAGCATCGTGTACAGCTTGTCATCGATGACCCCGGCGTCGCGGCCGATCGTCAGCACGACGAGCTCGGTGAGTCCGCGCGTGTTCATCAACGCGCCGACTGCCAATGACTGCCGCTTGGGCACGCCGACGGCGCGAGCGGCGACGGCTGCGCCGATGAACTTGCCGGCGCAGGCAACGGCGATGATCAGCAGCGCCGGGAGGATGTCGCTCGTAGTGAGACCCTGGATGTTCACGCCTTGACCGGCGATGACGAAGAACACTGGGAGCAGCAGCTGCACACTGACTCCCTCGACCTTGCCGGCGATCGTGTGGAACAGGTTCGGAGCGTTGGTGCGAGGCACGGCGACACCGAAGAGGAAGCCGCCGATCAGCTCGTGGACACCGATCCGGCTCGTCACGTACGACGACAGCATCAGACCGATGAACAGGATGCTCAGCTGCTCCGCGCGGAGCACGTTGCCGTTCTTGCGGTACGGCACGAGCACGAACCGCTCGAGCAGCGGACGCACGACGAGGAACAGCACGGCCACGTAGACGAGCATCTTGGCGAGGATGACCAGGACGTCGGTGGCGCTTCCGTCACCGGCCAACGCTGTGGCGAGTGCCAGCAGGGTGAACGCCATCAGGTCGTCGATCGCCGCGCACGCGACCAGCAGCAGCCCGAGCGGGATCTTGAACATGTTGCGTTCGGTGAGGATGCGCGCCAACACCGGGAACGCGGTGACGCACATCGAGACGGCGATGAAGATCGCGAACGGCAAGAAGTCGGTCGACTTCGACTCCAGCGGTTTTGGAGCCTCCTTGGTGTCCGGCGTCTTGTCGATCAGCGCCTTTCGGGCGGCAATCTTGTCGGTCACCTCCTTGGTCTCGGTGGAGCAGGGCTTGGCCGTGATCCCGGGCTCCTTTTCGACGGCGACGCAGTTGTGGTCGCTGTGGAGCACGTTGCCGAGCAGGAAGAACCCGAGCGCGAACGGCACCGCGATCGATGTCAGCGAGATCGCGGCAGCCCGTTTGCCGGAGCGGCGGACGACTTCGAGATCGACCTCCATGCCGACGATGAACATGAACAGCACCAGCCCGAGCGACGCGACGAGCTTGAAGAACGGGATGTCGATCGTGTTGAACAGGTAGTCGCGCACGCCGGGGGCGATCTGGCCGAGCAGACTCGGTCCGAGTGCGATGCCCACCAGCACTTCGCCGATGACCACGGGTTGCTTGATCGCCCGGAAGACGATCGCGACGAGCTGTCCGGCCGTGAGGACCACGGCGAGGCAGAGCAGGAGCGCCAGGAAATGCTTCTCCTGGGCGGTGAGTTCGGCGATCACGGTCGAATCCTCAGCTCTTCTGGCGGTTGGAGGACTCGTAGGTCGCCGTCAGCCGGCCGAAGGCGACGTGCTGACCTGGCGCGAGGGGTACCGGCTGGTTCGGGGTCAGTCGGTCCCATGCCTGGCGCTCGGCAGACCAGATGAAGGTGCCGTTGGTCGAGCCGTGATCGACGATGTGCACGTCCCACTCGACAGCACGGATCTCGGCGTGGACGCGAGAGATGGTGTTGCCGGGATCGATCAGGGTGACACCCTGGGCGCGTCCTTCACGCACCTCGGGATCATCGTCGGGGTCTCGTCCGAAGACCAGACTGGTGACGAGGGTGTGATAGGTCCCGTCGCTCATCACGAGCACGCCCAACGGTGGGCGCACATCCTCGGTGAGGATGAAGCTGGTCTGGTGCATCGCGATGCCGCACGTGGCGCAGAACCGGGTGCGAGGATCGTTGAAGTGGCCGCGTGCGCAGACGAGGCCCTTGACCTTGACCGGCTGCGGACCGGCGGTGGTCGGTGCGGGCGCCGGTGCGGTGTTCGGTGCGGGGTTCGGGGACATGGCTGGCATCGCTGCGGTCGCTGTCGACTCCGGTGCGGCGGTCGCGACGGGCGCCGGCGTCGGCGTCGGCGCGGCCATCGGTGCCGGTGCCGGCGCCGATGCGACCGGGAGCGGCACGGCAGCGGGTAGGTCATCGTCGGCGCCCGCCTGCAACGAGACCATTGCAGCGGGCATCGCCGATGTTGCGGCCGGGGTCGGGGCGAGCCCAGCGGCGACCGGTGCCGGCGCGGCCGCCATGGGCTGGTTGGGCGCCGACGGGGCCGGGCCCCATGGCAGTGCAGCGACCGTCTTTGCGCGCAGGCTGAATCCGTCGGCAGCGACGACACCTTCGTCGAGCGCGAGCAGGGTGTCGATCGGCGCGTCGCCGATGATCAAGTTCAGCGCGGTGACGTCGTGGAGGTGGGTCTGACCGTCGCTGAGGTTCTGGGTGCCGGCGGCGCCAGTGGCGACCAGCGGTACTCCACCCTGGACCAGGACGTCGAGACCGTTCTCGCCGACGACCACAGCACAGAACGGCCCGAGCGCGGACGCTCCGGCGGAGAGCCGGGTGAGCTCGGACATGACCCCGCTCGCCGGGCGGACTCCGACCAGACGGCACCAACCAATGAGCGCCGTGGCTGCGGCGGCGTCGCCGGCCGAGTACAGCACCGTGTTGCCCACTCGGACCAACCGTCCGCGGCCGGCGCCGAGCTGGGGGATGAGGGTGAAGCTCTGCATGTCGGGATCCTCGTCAGTTCTGCGTGCCGGGTCGGGCGGGAAGGGACTCGATGAGTGTGGCGACCTCGAGTGCGGTGGCCGGGCGCTGTTCGACGTTGGCCGAGGTGCACGCCAGGATCAGATCGGCCTCCTCGTCGCTGAGCAGGTCACGCTCGATGTGCGGCGGCTGGCGCAGCACCGAGCGCACGGCCATCATCGGATCCACTCCTTCGATGCCGGGATGGATGTGCTTGCCGGTGAGTGTCCAGTGCAGGATCGCGCCGAGTGAGTAGATGTCGCTGGCCCGGCTGGCGCGATCGCCGGTGATCAGCTTCGGGTCGACGAAACCAATCGATGCCATCGGTGCCATCGAGGTGACGGATCCGCTGCCGAACTGGGCGAGGCCGAGGTCGCCGAGGCACGCAGAACCATCGGCGCGCAGCAAGACGTTGCCCGGGCGAAGGTCGCGGTGGGCGATGCCTGCCTCGTGCAGGTCGTGTGCAGCGCGAGCCGCATCGGCCACGGCGCGCAGCTTGGCGGCACGGTCGAGCGGGGACGTCGGCTCGGCGAGCGTGCCGCCCTGGCACCACTGCATCGAGTAGAAGAAGTACTCCTCGTGCTGGCCGGCGTCGTACAGCGTCACGAGATGCGGGCTGTTCACACGCGAGAACAACTTGAGCTCGCGCGTGAAGCGACGGAAGCCGGCCTCGTGCGAGGTGGCCACGACCTTGACGACAACCGGACCGTCGAGACCGAGCCGTGGGGGCGGCGTGGCGAGGTAGAAGCGTCCGTGGCCGCCTTCGCTGAACGGGCGGAGGATGACGTAGTCGCCGAGCGTTTCCGGCACGCCGGGGGTGGGGGAGTCGGTGAGCTGATCCATGTCAGAAGAAGATCCGGCCACCGTTGAAGCGCCAACGGATGAAGAGCACCTTGATCGGGCCCAGCACGAACAACCACATGACCATCCAGGTCGTGACGATGTGCCACCAGAAGGTGGCGTTGGTCGCGGTTGCGTTGAACTTGATCCCGATGTCGAGGGCATTGAACACGATCTTGGCGACGATTGCCTCCGGGATCACGAGGAAGAACGTGAACATGACCGGCCAGTCCTTCTCCCACCGGAACTGTTGGGCGAAGTGGTAGAGCAGTTCCCAGCCGAACACTGCGAGGACCAGCACGATGCCGAGCACGCTGAACGTGGTCTTGTACGTGTCGAGCAGTCCGCCGCCGGTGAGGTCACGCTGGTTGGGCAGGAACGGGGTGACGATCAGCGTCCACGGGATGCCAATGAACAGGAGGAGGAAGATCCGGGTCTGGATACGTCCGTTGAGTGTTGGGATCATGGAAGAGCTCCGAGTGGTGTCGGGGTGTGCGGGAACGGTGTCGGGGTGGCGGGTCGGGTGAGGGGCGGAGCAGCGTTCGAGGGTGAGGACTAGATCTGCTTGTGACGCATCCACTTCCACCAGTTGCTGACCGACCGGCCGACGCCGATCCGGGTGCCGAAGCCCTGCGCGGCCAGATCGTCGGTGATCCGCTGGGCCGAGAGCTGGAGGCCGAGGAACGTGTCCACTCCGGCGAAGTACCCGCCGTAGGTGGCCGATCCGGATGCGTACAGGCGGCCGTTGCCGCTGCGCGTGCCGCGTGCCTCGAAGCTGGGGTCCACATCGAGTCGGCCGAGCGGGTTGCGTCCGGCGCCGGAGTGGTCGAGCAGGTCGGCGTAGATGCGGTGCTCACGGATGTCGGCTTCCAGACCCGTGCAGTCGAGGATGATGTTCGCCTCGAGCGTGGCCGTGCTGCCGTTGTTCTGGCGGATCGTGGTGACCACGCCGTCACCGTTGGCGGACGGCTTCACGTCGACGACCTCACCCTGATAGGTGTGGTACCAACCCTGGTCGCGGCCGCGCTTCATCTGATCCAGCCAGTACTTGCGGTACGGCGTGTGGGCGCCGCCGGTGAGGTCGTACAGGTCCTTGCGGGCCTTGCCCTCGAGCTTGAGCATCTGCTGGATGTGCTGGCCACCCCACGCGCTCTTCGGCGCATTGAAGCCCTGGAACGCGAACCCGTAGGCGCCGCGCCGCTTGGCGAAGCCCCACTTGTTGTGGCGGCCTGAGTAGTAGGTGCGGAACAGGTGCAGGATCTGGGTCTGTGCGCCCTTCCGCTCGCGATCATCCATCAGTCGTTGCAACACGCGCGACGCGACGATGCCGCCGCCGCGCACGAGCACGGTGCCGGGCTTGTTGAGCAGGCCCTCATAGATGTGCTCGTGCGGCTCGTAGGCGTTCACGGTGTGGGCGAGGTCGTTGTACTTGGTGCGGTACTCCTGCAGATCGGGCAGGAACTTGAGCCCGGGGTAGCCGATCGCGAGGTGCACGTACTGGCTGCGGTAGGCGATACGCCGGGTCGGTGTCGAGCCGGGTGGCGGGGTGAGGATCGTGAAGTAGCCGCCACCGTTGCGGCGGCGCACCATACGCACCTGACCCATCACGAGCATCTCGTTGTAGCGCGTACGCGCGACTTCCTTCTCCAACCCGGCGAAGACCGTGCCGGCACGCGGTGTCCAGTAGTCGGCGAGAATCGGCTCGGTCAGCACGTTCCAGATCGGGAACAGCTTCTTCTCCTTGCGCGCCTCGCGGAGCGCGTAGCTGGGGAAACCCCACAGGCAGTCGGGCATGCCCTGGCTGTCGCTGCGCAGGCGTTCCGTCCTCGGGATCTGGCTGACTTTGGTCAGGTATTCGTAGGTCTGCCACGGATGGTCGAGGTTGCTCAGGATCCGGATCTGGCTGGTGTCGACGCCGGCGATGCGCAGGTAGTCCGACAGCACGAACGACCCCATCCCGCCGCCGCAGCTGACGAACGCGACATCGACGATCGGGATCCCGGCACGCACCAGCATCTCGTCGGTCCAGACGTCCGTGCGGATCAATTCGTCGTTGAGATCGCCGGGCGTCGGTGCGGCCGGTGCGGCCTCCATCGCCTCCCCGAGCACGCTCGCCGGAGTGCTGATCATGTCGTTCGACACAAGAATCCTCTTCTCCCATGTGTACGCCACCACTGTGACATATTTTCGTCACCCCTCAGACCGAAGTCGTTACGCCGTGCGCCGATATCAGCCGTAGTACGCGAGCTCGGCGTGCAGCCGCTCGAGCGCCTGCTGGGCAGTGGTCATGGCCGTGCGTGCGCTGAACGGAACACGCCCGGTGTTCTCGAGTACTCGCCACTTCGTGATCGTCGCCTGCACCGCCGTCTGTAGCTCACCGGCATCGGAGTTCGGGTCGAGGCCGAGACGGCGGGCCGGCTCGGGATGGATGAGCAACCGGGCGAACTCGCTGCGCAGCGGGCGCGGCATCGCGATCCGCCCGGACACGATCTCACGGAGCAGTTCGAGCTCGACGAGCAGCGGCAGCTCGAGCTGCAGGGCATCGATCCGGTCGAGCAGCTCCGAACGCCCCGGACTGCTCGGAGCGTCCTTCATCGCCAGCTGGACCAGGCGGAGCCCGGACGTCGCCCGGAATGCGACCCCACGGACCTCGGCGAGGTTGGCGGCGAAATCCTGCAACGCGCTGATGCGCTCCGGCTCGGCGGCGCACAGGCCGGGTAAGAGCGTCATCCCCGGTGCGGTTGCGAGCACGGCATCGATCACACGCTGCGGGTCGTTGCCGGGCATCTGCACGACCACTCCCTCGACTGCATACGGGCCGCAGTCGGCAGCCTTGAGCGCGACGACCAGTTCGGCGACAGGCACGGCCGGGTCGGGATCGGCCGCGCTCAGGGCGAGCACGACGAAGTCGGCCGTCGAGACGTCGACGTCACCAACTGCCGCAACCAGGTCCGCGTTCATGTCGGCACGGGTCTTGAGGCCGGCCACCAGCAGGAGTGTTTGCGGACTCGGCGGTCCAATCACGATGGTGGTGAACGGGCGGACGAGCCGTGCGGTGACCCCGAGCGCGATCGGCTCGTCGTTGATGAGCAATCGCGAACCGGTGACGAGGTCGTTGACCCGCCCGGCGGCTCCGGTGAGCGGGAGGTGCACCGGGGTGGTCTCGGTCACCGGCGGCGGCAGCATCGTGCCGACGATCGGTGCGATCATCGTGCCGGCAGCGGCGGGCATCGACGACGGTGGGGGAGGCGCAGCGGCCGGGCTGGACGCGAGGTACACCGTCAGTGCGTCGGCGAGCGCGAAGCACGAATCGAAGCGGTCGTCCGGCAGCCTCGCCATCCCTTTGGCGAGGACACCGCTGAGACCTCGGGGAAGATCCGGGCGGACCTGGTGCAGCGGTTGGGCGAGCGACTCGGCGCGGCTGCGACGAACTCCCGACAACGTGTCGGACGCAAAGGCCGGGTGTCCGGCGAGCATCTCGTAGATGACGGCGGTCGTCGCGAACACATCGACGCGCCGATCGATCACCGACGTCGCGTTGGCCTGCTCGGGGGCCATGTAGGCGGGTGTGCCGGCCGCGAGCGTGAAGCCGCTCGCGACCGCGAGGTCCTTGGCAAGTCCGAAGTCGCCAATCATCACGGCGTCGTCACCGACGATGCGTCCCGCTCGTTGGGCCGCGATGCGCTCGTGGTTTCGGATCGAACGGAACAAGATGTTGCTCGGCTTGATGTCGCGGTGAACGACGCCGAAGTCGTGCACGATCGACAGCGCCTCACAGATCTCGAGCGCCAGACGGAGCGCGACCTGGGTGTCCATCGGCTGGCCTTTGGGCAACTCCTCGATCTTCTCGTGCAGGGTGCCGCGATCGGCGACGGCCATCACGAAGTACGGCCGCCCATCGGGCAGCTCGTCGACATCGTGGACGCGCACGACACGGTCGTGGTCGATGCGCCGCAACAGACGCGCCTCTTCGATGAACCGGCGGCGGATGTCGACGTTGCGGGCCCAGTTGTCGGCCAGGACCTTGATCGCGACCTGCACCTCGAGCAGTTCGTCGAACGCCAACCACACCGTTGCGAAGCTGCCGGCACCGAGAGCCTTCTCGGCCAGGTACTTGCCGATGCGATGCGGGTTGGCCACCTCGACATCTTGCCCGGTCGCACGCCCGTCCGCCACGATGCGGAACCGTCGCCTCAGCCCCTCCCCGTTCGTTCATGTCACCGCACATCATCAACGTTGATGATGTGTTGTCGCGAGACATCGTGGACGGGGGTGTCGCGAGTGATCGCGGACAGGTCATTGTTTCAGTCTTTGTTGGCGTGGTCCACCGCGATTGGTGTTGCCGAGCGGGTAGTGGGTTTTGTTGGCTTAGAAGATGACAGCGCGGACGAGTTTGGCGTCGTGGAAGATGGCGCATCGGTTGCCGGTGATCACTGCGGTCACGACGATGTTGGCGTAGATGACACCAAGCGCGATCGAGCGTCTCCGG
>JANXUX010000094.1 GCA_025351965.1 Actinomycetes bacterium
TCCCATCGGCGTTGGTGACGATCAGCGGTGAGGCCCAGTGGTAGTCGGTGACCTTGCTGCGGTTGGCCCATTCGAACGGCACTGTGGTGAGGATCTCGTAGTCGGCCGGGTGTTCGTCGCGGATCAGCTCGGCGATGCGGAACCCGTCGACGAGGATGTTCGCGCCACCCTCGGTCTCGTTGAGGATGCAGTGCAGGAACTGCAGACCGGGCTGGTACTCACGTGTCGGCAGGTCGGTGTGCGGCGGCAGGGGCAGGGCGGTGTTCGCGTTGCTGATCGGGTTCGGCTCGCTCTTGACGTCCCACAGCACGCCGAAGTTCGTCTCGCGAACGATGCCGATGCGCGCCACCAACTCGCCGATCGCGTCGACCTCGCACGGCACGTTCTGCACCCTCGACACGCCGTACATGTCGAGCGCGACGAGCCACTCGTAGAGCGCCTCGTCGTCGACCATGATCGCCACCCCGTCGAACGTCGGCGGCTCTGGCATCGTCGTGCTGTCCCACGTCGTCTTGGCGCGGTGACGTTCGCGTCGGGAGTCGTCGTCGTAGGCGTTACGACGCAGCCAGCCGGGATGGAACTCGCTGCGATGCGTCTCACTCGGGTGTCCGTCCGCGCTCCACTCGACCACGACGGACCCGTCGGCGGCGATGCCCGCCGACGTGGCCCGGATGTCGACAGACACGGTCACGAGCTCGAACGTCTGCTCCTTGGTGACCTGATGCACGCACAGCTCGCACGGGCAGTTGTCGCGCAACCAGATGTGGTGGTAGCGGCTCGTGCGACCGTCGGACCACACCACCTCGACCCATGCTGGGTGCACCGACACCTGCGCAGCGGTGTGATCGATGGGGTGGCTGTCGAAGTCAGGTGTCAGCGCCATCAGGTCTCCAGACTATCGATCGATCGTCTTCAGCCGACGACCAACTGGCCAGAGTGTACAGTCATCCCGACAGACGGAAGATTGCCACTCCCTGGCGCGACCGTGATCGAGCATCGGAGAGTGACATGAATTGGGATGTCTTCGTGACCTGCGCCATCACGGGCGCCGGTGACACCACGGCCAAGAGCGCACACGTGCCCGTGACGCCGCAACAGATCGCCGATTCCGCCATCGCGGCAGCCCGCGCCGGCGCAGCCATCGTGCACCTCCACGTGCGCAATCCGGAGACCGGCGTCGGCGCCCGCGACACCGAGCTGTACGCCGAAGCCGTCGAGAAGATCCGCAACTCCGATGTCGACGTCGTCATCAACCTCACCGCCGGCATGGGCGGGGACCTCGTCCTCGGCAGCGCCGAGAACCCCCTGCCGCCGAACCCGGAGGGCACCGACATGGTCGGCGCGACCGAGCGTCTGCAGCACGTGCGTGCGATCCTCCCCGAGATCTGCACACTCGACTGCGGCACCATGAACTTCGCGTCGGGTGGCGACTACATCATGGTCAACACGACCAGCACGCTGAAGGCGATGGCCAAGCAGGTCCAAGAGCTCGGTGTGCGTCCCGAGCTCGAGGTCTTCGACACCGGCCATCTCGTCTTCGTGCGCGAGCTGATCCGCGACGGTCTGCTCGACGACCCGGTGATGATCCAGCTGTGCATGGGCATCGCCTACGGTGCGCCCGACGATGTGCAGTCACTGCTGGCGATGGTCAACCTGCTCCCCCAGGACTGCGTGTTCTCGGCGTTCTCGATCGGCAAGATGCAGATCCCCTACGTCGCGATGGCAGCCCTGGCCGGCGGCAACGTGCGCGTCGGCCTGGAGGACAACCTCTACCTCGGTCCGGGCAAGCTGGCGACCAACGCCGAACTCGTCGGGCGCGCGGTCGAGATCCTCACCGGCATGAACGCCAGGATCATGACGGCTCAGGCGGTGCGCGACAAGCTCGAGCTGGTCAAGCGATGAGCCCCATCCCTGGGCTCGCCAAAGTGGGCCTCCTCGGCGGCGGCGTGATCGGTGGCGGCTGGGCGGCGCGCTTTCTGCTCAATGGCGTCGATGTCGTCCTGTTCGATCCGGACCCCGACGCGCCGCGCAAGGTCGGCGAGGTCATCGACGGTGCACGCCGCGCCTACGCCAAGCTGACGATGGCGCCCTGGCCCACCGAGGGCACGCTCACCTTCGTGGCCACGCCCGAGCAAGCTGTCGTCGGCGTCGACTTCGTCCAGGAGAGCGCACCGGAGCGGCTCGAACTCAAGCAATCAATCCTGCGCGCCGCGAGCGCCGCCGCTGATCCATCGGTCGTGTTCGGCTCGTCGACGTCGGGCCTGTTGCCGACCCAGATGCAGGAGGGCATGACGAACCCCGAGCGACTCGTCGTCGGCCATCCGTTCAACCCCGTCTACATGCTGCCGCTCGTCGAGATCTGCGGCGGAGATGCGACGTCGGAGGCCACCAAGGCCCGCGCCGCCGAGGTCTACACGGCGATCGGGATGCGCCCGCTCGTGCTCGGCAAGGAGATCGACGGGTTCGTCGCAGACCGGTTGCTGGAGGCCGTCTGGCGCGAAGCACTGTGGATGGTCAACGACGGCATCGCCACCGCCGAGCAGATCGACGACGCGATCCGCTTCGGCGCTGGTCTGCGGTGGAGCTTCATGGGCACGTTCCTCGTCTACCGGATCGCCGGCGGCGAGGCCGGGATGCGCCACTTCATGGCCCAGTTCGGCCCCTCGCTGAAGTGGCCGTGGACGAAGCTGATGGACGTCCCCGAGCTGGACGACGTGCTGCTCGAGAAGATCGTCAGCCAGTCCGATGCCCAGGCCAACGGCGTCGGCATCCGCGAGCTGGAAGCCATCCGCGACGACTGCCTCGTCGCTGTCATCCAGGGCCTGCGCAGTGTCGGGTACGGCGCCGGTGAGGTGCTCGGCGACTTCGAGAAGGCCCTGTTCGAGCGGGCCGGCGTGCCCGCCGCCGCGACGGACCCGACCCAGCCGCTGCTCACCCACTCGACCCGAATTCCCTCCGAATGGGTCGACTACAACGGGCACACCAACGACAGCCGCTATGCGCAGCTCTCGTGCGACGCCGCCGACGCGTTCCTGCGCCTGATCGGCATGGACCGTGCGTACCTCGAGGGCGGGCACAGTTGGTTCACCGCCGAGAGCCACATCTCCTACCTCGCCCAGTCCAAGGCGGGCGACGCGGTGTCTGTGACGACCCAGATCCTGCACCACGATGCAAAGCGGCTACACGTGTTCAACCGGATGTTCCTCGTCGCCGACGACACCCTCATCGCGACCGGTGAGCACATGTATCTGCACGTCGACACCGAGATCGGCAAGGCCGTCCCGGCCCCGCAGGAGATGCAGGACCGCATCGCAGCGATCGCCGCCCCGCAGGCGTCGCTCGACATACCGTCCCAGGCCGGCCGGTACGTCGGAGCGCCGCGAGCCTGATCCGCCACGGCGAGACGCGCGACCGAGGTCGTCGAGACCCGTACGGTGGCGGCATGACCGTCATTGCTTCAGCAATCGGGTTGGTGTCGTCCGACCTGCCCCGCACACTCGCCTTCTACCGTGCCATCGGACTCGTCATCCCCGCTGATGCCGACACCGAGGCGCATGTGGAGGTGACGCTGCCCGGCGGTTTCCGGATCCTGTTCGACCCGGTGTCGACGATCACCTCGTTCGATCCGGACTGGGTAGCGCCAACCGGCTCGCCGCGGACGTCGCTGGCGTTCGAGTGCGCCGACCCGGCCGAGGTCGACTCGACCTATGCGGCGATGACCGCCGCCGGGTTCGACGGCCACATCGAGCCATGGGACGCGTTCTGGGGACAGCGCTACGCGACGTTGCGCGACCCAGACGGCAACGGCGTCGACCTGTTCGCCGCGCTGCCCACGAGCTGAATGACCGTCTGCCCGGTGAGGGCGCGAACGTGGTCAGCGACGGTGTCCGGCCCGACCATCCCCCGGCGACGAGTCGGGTCTAGGAGATGACGACGACGGTGTCGCCGGCACCGAGGAAGTCCCAGATCACCTGCGACTGCGCAGGCAGCACCCGGATACATCCCGACGACTGGCCGAACCACTCAGGCGTGCCGACGGTGTCGAGCGGTTGATACGGCGCGCCGGCGGCATTGCGCGGCACGGCGTGGAAGGCGATGCGGGCACCGGTGTTCGTACCACGGGTGAACGCGACGAAGTTGTCCAGGTAGGAGAAGTGCCCACCGAACGTCGAGGTCGTGAGCTTGTCCTTGGCGTACACCTGATATGTGCCGGTCGCCGGTTGGCTGACCGCTGTGGTGATCGGGAACTTCACGTCGGCGGTGCCGTCGCTGCAGAGCCAGGCCCGCTGGTTGGCCCGGTCGATCACCGCTGCGTGACCGGCCGCCGGGCAACTCGTCGATCCCTCGCTCGAGCCGGGTGCCGGGACCGACGTGGTGGTGGTCGCTCGGTTCGGAGGACTGACGCGGACCGCCGACGATGTCGCAGACGCGCCACCAGCAACCGCCACGGTCGAGGTCGTCACGGTCGAGGTCGTCACGGCCGAGGTCCTCCCTGCGGATCTGCTGGTCGAGGCGGTCGTCGTTCCGTCCGCGCCGACGTTCGCCGTCGACAGCCCGACAACGGTCGCAAGCGCTGTGGCGGCGAACAGCAGCGGGAGGATCAGGTGTCGACGCAAGCCCACGAGACTAGGGGCCACCGGTCGACGGATCGCGGCACCCGCGGGCGTCAGCGGAGGCCGTCGACGGCGAAGACGGTGGCTGGACTCGGCGGCTGATGGTCGACGAGCTCGATGACCAGCTCACCGTTGCGCACCGCGTGCGGCAGCGCACGATCGTTGCCGAGCATGCGTGCCTGCGATCCGTCGGCGAGCGCGACGCCGTCGAGCGCGATCCGGAGTTCACCGATGGGCGCACCCTCGGCGATCACGTACACGGTGTCACCGCTGGTCGAGCACCGCACGTTGCGACCGTCCGCAGCGACAGCCGTCGGCAGTCGCCAGGGTCGGGTCCCGTAGATCGCCGCGCCGTTGACGCGCAGCCACCAGCCGAGCGCGGTGAGCCGCGTCGCCTGCGCCATCGGGATCTGCCCATCGGCCGTCGGTCCGACGTTGAGCAGCAGGTTGCCACCACGCGCGACGATGTCGACCAGCATCCAGACCAACTCGTCGACACTCGGCATCGTCGCCTCGGTCTCCATCCGGTTGTAGCCGAATGACCGTCCGATCCCGCGACACACCTCCCACTTCCGTGACGACGAGGCTTTGGTCGAGTACTCCGGTGTCGCGATGTCGGCGTGAAGCGTGCGCTGCGCGACTCGCATGATGTCGTACCGGTCGTTGACGATGCCGTCCGGGACGCGGTCGTAGTAGTACGCGAACGTGTCGTTCGGGTCGAGCGGGCTCGGCCAGCCGATGTCGTTCCACAGCAGGCTCGGCTGCAGCCGGTCGATCAGTTCGCGCACATGCGCGGTGAGGTAATCGCAGTACTCGGTGCTCGTCGGGATCGCCTGGATCATCGCCAACAGGCTGTCGATCGGCGGCGGCGAGAAGGTCCAGTCGAGGCCACCCGAGTAGTACACGCCGAAGCGTTGGCCGCGCCGACGCACAGCATCGGCCAGCTCACCGATGTGATCCCGCTCGGCCATCCAATCGTTGCGATGCGGGTTCGGCGTGTCGCTCGGCCACATCACGAAGCCGTCGTGGTGTTTGGTCACCGGCACCACGTACCGTGCGCCGGCCGCAGCGAAGAGATCGGCCCATGGCTCCGTGCTGACGCCGGCCGAACGGCTGCGGAACTCCTCGACGAAGCCGGCGTACGTCCGGTCGCCGTAAGTGGCTGCGTGGTGTGCCGCCGTGGAGCTGCCTTTCAGCGACCACGAGTTGAGGTACCACTCGCAGTACGGACTGTCCCGGAACACGCCGGCCCAGTCGTTGGCGGCGAAGAGGTCGCCCATGTCGTGGTCGACCGGCGCATAGCACGGCACCGCATACGGACCCCAGTGGATGAAGATGCCGAACTTCGCATCGTCGTACCACTGTGGCAGCGGCCGATCGGCGAACGGGACTGCAGCGGCGATCGGTTCGTTGTCGGGCACGGCCGCGAGTGTTGCAGACAGCGGGCCGGGCGCGACCGATCGAGACGCAGCCGTGCTGATACTGTCTCGCCGCAGCGGGCGGCTCGCTGACATGAAACGAAGTGGCGTCATCTCCACCACCCATCACCATGGATCCGGACATCGAGCCGGACGAGTCGCACTTGCGGCGCTGGCCGGCATCGTCGTCACCTCCCTCGCTGCTGTGGTCCCCGCCGAGGCGGATCACCCCTCCCGCCGCACGTGCGAATCGACGAGCGGAGCCGCTGCGACCGATACCTACACCGTCGGTAGCGGCGATGCGTGGTTCTCCATCGCCGCGCAAGCAGGCGTCGCCGCGTCATCACTGCTGGCGGCCAACGATGCCGACGCCTCGGCTGCGCTGCACCCAGGCGACGTGTTGTGCCTGCCCGACGGCGTTGGCGCCTCGACGCAACGATCCTCCGGCGCCGCCTCGTGCGCGTCGAAGCGAACCGTCGCGTCCGGCGAGAGCTGGTACGTGATCTCGCGCTCGACAGCCGTCCCGATGGACGCGCTGCTGGCCGCGAACGATGCCTCGACATCGTCGGCGCTGCACCCTGGCGAGAGTCTGTGCGTGCCCGCGGTGGGCTTCGGTGGCGACCGAGGGCGCACGTTCCTCGACGTCACACCCGTGCGCGGAACGTGTCGATTCGCCAATTCGTGGATGGCGGCACGCGGTGGCCGGTCTCACGTCGGGGTCGACCTGATCGCGCCCGCAGGAACGCCGGTGGTGGCTGCGGCGAGCGGCACCCTGACCAAGCAGACCAAGGGTGCCGCTGTCTCGGGGAACGCGTGGTGGCTCACCACGTCGAGCGGCACCTACTTCTTCTACGCACACATGTCGGGCTTCGCCAAGGGTCTGACGGTGGGGGCCAAGGTGCGCGCCGGCGACATCATCGGCTTCGTCGGCTCGACCGGCAACGCCGTGTCACCGCATCTGCACTTCGAGATCCATCCCGACGGCGGCGCACCGGTCAACCCGTACGAGTCGATCTGGACCACGGGTGGCTGCACGTTCGACCGTCGCTACGAGCAGACACCGCTGTCCTGACCAGCGATCGGTCACGCCGCAGGGATCGGTCACGCCGCAGGGATCCATCCCGTCGAGGCTGCCCATTCCTCGGCTCCGGCCATGATCAGGTCGAAGACCGGATCCTTGACGTCGTAGTACGACTCCGGGTCGTCGGGAACGAGCCGGGCGAGGTTCCGTTTGATCTCACCGTAGGCCGATGCAGCGTCGGGGTGGGTGCGTAGGTAGTCGCGACACAACAGGGCGTAGCGATGGTTGAACCGGCCGGCGACTCGGAAATGGATGTTCGTCCGCCGCACGCCACCGTCGGCAGCCTGACCGGCGAAACGCTTCTCCAGTTCGGCTGTAGCGAGCGTCATCCCGGGCGGCGAGTGGTCCGTACGGATGTCGTCCCACCACAGGTAGCCGGCGCAGCGCATCGCCGCAGCGAGACGCTCGTCGTGCAGGTCGTGAATGGTGACCTGGATGTCGATGACGTCCTTGGCGGCGAGACCGTCGACGGCCGTCGAGCCGATGTGGTCGATGGGTCCGAACACAACCTCGGCCGCAGACAACACGGTGCGGAGTTCGGCGGCAATGCGTTCGAATTCGCCGGCCCAACCGGGCTGGAAGTCGACGATCTCGATCGTGGGCACACCGAGGCCTATGCGGGTGTGTGCTCGGCCAGGAACGCGTTGATCGTCGCATCGGTGGCGGGCAGCGATTCCGCATCCCTCCATCGCTCGACGAGGACAGCATCCGGTGCGAGTGCGACGATCTCGCGTGACACCGACTGCGGGTGCCACTGGTCGTTGCCCATCAGCACGAGCAGTGGCGTCCGGCACGCAGCGACGTCTTCGCGGGTCGAGCTGACGAGGAAGTCGCCGTCCCACATGTTGGCCTTGAACGACGCCCATACGGTCGCATCGGCCTCTGGATGGGATCCGGCGAGGGCCGCTGCCCAACCGTCGAACAGGTCGCGCATCACGCTGGGGTCGCCGTCGATGCCGGCTGGTTGCAGCATCACGGCGCACGTGAACCGCTCGGGCGCAGCTGTCAGCAGCGCCATCGCGTACGGCCCGCCGATGCACATCCCGAGGAGGTGACATCGATCGATGCCGAGGTGGTCGAGCAGCGCGAGTTGATCCTCCGCGTAGCGCGCCCAACCGTCTGCCGCGCTGATCGGCGCCACCGACGCGCCGGCGTTGCGCTGATCCATCCCGATCACGCTGTACCGATCCGTCAGCCGGACCCTCGGGTTCCACGGCGCATTGTTCCAGAGCGCGTTTGCCGAGCTCATCCCACCGGGGGCAATCGCGAACACGGGGAACCCGTCGCCCTCGACGCCGTAGTCGATCCGGACATCACCACGCTCGAAGACGGCCACGCCAGCACCCTAGCGAAGGAGACGGCCGACGTTCTTGGCGATCAGGAGCAGGGCGAACACCGAGATCGCGAGCAGCACGATGGTGCCCCCCGAGGGGGTGTCGGCGTAGTACGAAATCACCACCCCCGACAACGACACCAGCAGGCCGATACCGATCGCGACCACGTACGTCATCCGGAAGCTGCGCGAGACGAGCTGCGCGGCGGCGACCGGGATGACCATCAGTGCACTGACGAGGAGCACCCCGACGACGCGCATCGACACGACGACCGTGAAGGCACTGAGCGCAGCGAGCAGCAGGTTGAGTCGCATGACCGGCAGCCCGCTCGCCCGCGCGAACTCGTCGTCGTTGCTGACGCTGAACAGCGCGCTCCCCAGTCCGATGGACACGCAGAGCACGACTGCAGCGAGGATCGCGAACGTGCCCAGGTCGCCAGAGGTGGTCGTGCTGATACTGCCGAACAGGTACTGGTTGAGGCTGCGCGCTCCGGACGGTGCCTGGCTGACAAGCACGACGCCACCGCCGATGCCCCCGTAGAACAGGATCGCGAGTGCGATCTCGGCGCTCTGCTCGCCGCGGGCCCGGATCAGCTCGACTGCGACGGCGCCGATGACGGCCGTGACGAGTGCGATGGGGACCGGTGCGCGGTCGAGGACCAGGCCGAGCGCGACACCGGTGACGGCGATGTGGCCGAGACCGTCGCCGATCAACGCCAACCGGCGCTGGACGAGGAAGATGCCGACGGCGGGCGCCGAGACGCCGATCAGCACCGCAGCGATCAGTGCTCGGCGCATGAAGTCGTAGTGGAGGAGGCTGATCGCGAACACGCTCATCCGCGGAACAACCCAAGGCCCGGCCGGTCGGGGGGGCCACCGTGCGGATCGTGATCGTGGCCGAGGTGGAGCAGCCGGGGCGGCGCCGTCTCGAGCGGGCCGTCGAACAGCACCGCGCCGGCGTCGAGGCACATCGCCCGGGTGACGAGCGGCTCGAGCGGGCCGAGCTCGTGGAGCACGACGACGATCGTGACGCCATCGCGGACGAGGACGCCGAGCGCGATGGCGAGCGCGTCCTGGTTGGCCTGGTCGACACCTGCAAGCGGTTCGTCGAG
>JANXUX010000105.1 GCA_025351965.1 Actinomycetes bacterium
GTCTCGGTCTCCATCTGCTCGCGCACGGCGGCTTCGGCGGACTTGTTGTCGAGGAACGAGCGAACGGTCTTGCGCAGCTCTTCCTGCTCTTCGGTGAAGGCAAAGTTCATGTGGTGATTCTGCGACGGACTGTGCCGTCGATCAAATCGTGTGATGTACACATGAGTACACTTCGAAGACGTGGAACGCATCGGCATCCGTGACCTCCGCTCGAACGCGGCTGCGGTGGTTCGACGGGCCGAGGCCGGCCAGCGGACCGTGGTGACCGTCGGCGGACGCCCGGTGGCACAGGTCGGGCCGTTGACGAGCGCTGCGGTGGAGCGCACGTTCGACGAACTGGCCGCGCAGGGTCTGCTCATCGCACCCCGGCGCAGCGGTCCACCGAACGACGTCACGATCACCGTATGGGGCACGCTGCGACTCGACCGTCTGCTGCGCGAAATCCGCGGATGAGGCTGCACCGATGACGAGCTCCCGATGAGGTGCTACCGATGACGCTTTACCTGGACGCCAGCGCGCTCGTTGCCCTGCACATCGACGTCGCCGAACGACAGCATGTGCGCGCGGCGATGGCCGATGATCCGGACTGGTGCACCAGCGCGCTGACACTCGTCGAGTCGCTGGCCCTGATCGACCGGGTGACCGAGGAACCCGTGCTGCGTCAGGACCTGGAGGACCAGGTGCGCCTGACGTGGGACCGTCTCGCCATCGTGCCGACCGACCAGGCCTGCCTCGATCGCGCGGCGCGCCTGATGCGTGACCAACCGCTGCGCCTCAGCGACGCGCTGCACCTCGCTGCCGCCGACCGCCTGCCCCGCCCGATCCGGTTCGTCACCTTCGACCCGGCCCAGATCCTGGTCGCCCTGTCGATGGAGTTCGACGTCGTCTCGACGTGACCTCTCCTCAGCTGCAGGCCCCAGACCCTTCGTCGAGCACGTTGCGATCCTCACCGACGAACGACCACGAGTAGCGGTCTGCACCGAGTTCCAGTTCGAGCACCCCGAACCGACCGGTGAGCCGAACGGCCGAGCCCGCCCGCACGGTCGCGAAGGGCCGCTGGTCCTTGCCGCCTGTACCGACCACGAAGCTGCGAATGCCGGTCGACGCCGGCTTCCCGTCGAAGCCGAGCGGGTCGAAACGTTCGAAGTCGTGATCGTGGCCGGCCAGCACCAATTCGGTGCCCGCCGCCTGCAGGACCCGCCAGATTTCGGTCATCTCGGGCGCATCACCATGCACGCCGCTGCTGAACCGTGGACGATGCCAGAACGCGATCACGCACGGCCGGTTCGTCGCAGCGAGGTCGGCGGCGAGCCACGTCAACTGTGGTGACCCGGCCGAGCACGACACCACGGTGCATTCGGAGTTGAGCGCGACGACGTGCCAGCGGGTGTCGAGATCGACGCTGTAGTACCCGCGACCATCGACACCTGGCCCTCGGTCGAAGTAGGCGTAGTACCCGGAAGCACCTGGTGTCGCGTACTCGTGGTTGCCCGGCGCCGAATAGGTGATCGACTCGAATCTGCCGTAGGTGGAGTCATATTCGGTCTGGAAGGCCGCCAACGCGCCGACCTCGTACTGCAGGTCGCCGAGCCCGAGGAACGCCCGAATTGCCGGGTCGCCGACGACGAGGTCCGACACGGCGCGGTGGTGGCACGTCGTCGTCGTGATTGCCGACGCCGGCGCACAGACGGCGTCGCCGGCGGCAGCGATCTTCGTTGCTGCGGGCACCGCCGGCTGCCCGGTGAACCAACCGGACACGTCGACGACCAGATCCGTTCCGGCATTGGAGAACGCCTCGAGACCCTCGATCGACGCAGCGGTGATCCCGAAGTTGGCCACCGTCTGGCGGCCGGTCTCCGCGTTGACCGTCGATGTTGCCGGCAGGTCTGCGCCGGCGGCGAACGTCGCCACGAAACCGGCTGCTGAGGAGTTCGTCATCGTCCACGTCGCCGCGACCGCCGACGTGCCGGGCGGGACCTGCGATGCCACCACCACCGAATCACCGGCAGCGAGCGGGCTGCGGTCGCGACGCGTGTCGAGCACTCGCAACGGCGACGCAGCCACGAACAGGCCGGAGCCCGACATCGGCGCCGACGGTCCGGTGAAGTAGCCGACGAGGTCCACGACCAGATCGGTTCCTGCCGAGGAGTACACAGCGAGCCCCCGAGGTCCGATGGTGACCACGGACCCAGCCGCTCGCGTCTGCCCCACGCCGTCGACGTTGAGCACCGATGCCAACGGTCGAGGCAGCCCCGCCGGGTACGCAGTGAGGAACCCGGCACCCCGCGAGCCGACTGCTGTGATGTTGACCGCCGCGGCAACGGCGTCGACGGGAATCGTGGCGGGCAGTGGCACCCGGACCGACGCTGCCACGCCCAGCGCGGCGCCGGTCACTCGTGTGTCCAACAGCCGCGTCGGCGCCGTCACCACGAACCGGCCGGCAGCCGCCCCAGCTGGTCCGGCCGCCACGAACGCGGCGCTGACGTCGACGACGACATGGGTCGCGACGTTCGAGTGGATGCTGACCCGACCGTCGCCCGACAGCGCGACGATCGCCCCGTCGGCTCGCGTCTCGCCTGCAGCGACGTTGACGTTCGAAGCCAGCGGCAGCGACGTCGAGGATGGGTAGACCGTCACGAATCCTGCCGCCACGGCGCCGGTGACCGTGATGGTCAGCGCGACCGCCGACGCACCGACGGGCACGGCGCAACGACCGGAGACGTCGATCGTCAGGTCGGCCTGCGGGTCGAGACGGGAACCATCACGCGTGTCGAGCAGGCGGCACGGCACGAGCGGCACCAGCACCGCACCGCCTGCCGCAGCCGCACCGCCGACCGCAGCCGCACCGCTTGCCGCAGCAGCGGTCCGCCCGCGGATCGGCACGCCCGTCGTCGCGAGCAGCGCCGCCAGTCCGACGGCGACCCCCACGACTGCCCAACGACTTCGCCGGCCCTGCACGACACCACTGTCGCGCCAATCGCGCGACCACCGGGACATCTCCCCGGCCAGACGCGCGCGACACCTGGCGCGGGCGATGGAGGACTGGGCGCGGGGTCGCCCGGCACGAAAGCCTCCATCGGCGAAAACGGTGCCAGACTTGTCGTATGACGACGATGCACTGGTCCGACAGCCGCCTCGAGGTGCACAAGGTCGTCGTCGGCCCGTACGACAACAATGTGTTCGTGCTCCGCTGTCGGGAGACGGGCGAGAGCGTGCTGATCGACGCCGCCAACGAGCACGAGAAACTGCTCGAACTCTGCCGGGCGCTGGATGTCAAGCGGGTGCTGGAGACCCACGGCCACTTCGACCACATCGCCGCGATCCCGGCGATGCGCGAGGCCGGCTACGAGGTCGGGGTCTCGTCCGCGGATGCCCCGATGCTCAAGAAGGTCGGCTACGACGTGTTCATCGACGATGCCGAGGTGATCGAGGTCGGCAAGTTGCGCCTCCACGCGATCCACAACCCTGGGCACACTCCCGGCTCGATCTCGTTCCTGATCGAGGGCGCTCCGGTGCTGTTCAGCGGCGACACGCTGTTCCCGGGCGGCGTCGGCAACACCAAGGCTGCGTTGGGCGACTTCGATGCGATCATCCGCTCGGTCGACGACAAGCTGTTCACGCTGCCCGCCGAGACGGTCGTGATGCCAGGCCACGGCGTCGACACCACCATCGGCACCGAGCGCCCGCATCTGCAGGAGTGGGTGACGCGCGGATGGTGATGACCCGCCCCGGTGTCACGCTCGGCGGGATGAGCCCGTCCGTGGTCTCGCTGCCATCAGTTCGTGACAACGACCAGATCCGCCCCGACGGCCGTCCGCAGCCGGAGTTCCGCGACGACCTGCGCCGCATCCCGTCGGTTCGCAATGCGCTGAGCGTGGTCGGGCTGTACGCGCAGACCGGTGTGTTGTTCGCGGTCGTGATCGCGACCCCGGGCTGGTGGCGCCTCGCGACCTGGCCGATCGTGTTCGTGCTGATGGGCCGTACCCACGCCCAGTTCGCGTCGCTGATGCACGAGGCGGCGCACCGGCTGCTGCTCAAGAAGAAGTCGCTCAACGACTGGGTCGGGCGCTGGCTGCTCGGCTTCCCGTCGTTCACCACGACCGAGGGTTACCGCCGGGTGCACATGGCGCACCATCGCGAGGAGTTCGGCCCCGAGGAGCCGGACATCCCGCTGTACGCCAACTACCCGGTGACGTCGGCGTCGCTGCGCCGCAAGCTCTGGCGAGATGCGACCGGGCGCACGGGCTACAAGCTCCTCCGCCAGCAAGTCCGCGGCCTGCGCCACCCCGACCTCGCTGCGCGTCAGGTCCAATACAAGATCTGGGGCATGCAGGTCGTGTTGCTCGCGGCGTCGATCGCTGGTGGGGTGTGGTGGCTGTACCCGCTGTTCTGGCTGCTCCCCCACCTCACCGTGTGGCGCGTGATCAACCGGCTGCGCTCGATCGCCGAGCATGGTGGGATGATGGCGTCCAAGGACCGTCGCGTCA
>JANXUX010000118.1 GCA_025351965.1 Actinomycetes bacterium
ACGGCTCGCCGCTCGTCTACAACGCCCGCGAGGCCTGGCTGCCCGACTTCCTCGTCTGCCGCCACGAGTTCGCCGAACCGATCCTGGACGCACTCTGGGCCGACCGGTGGCGGCGGCGGCGCGACGCCGGCTGGCGCTGACGCAAGCAGAGATGGAACTGATCTCGTGGAGCTGAAGGCGACCCGTTTCGAAATCGACGGGCACGTTGCCACGGTCTGGCTGCACCGCCCGCACCGTCACAATGCGTGGACCGGACGGATGCACACCGAGTACCGCTGGATCCTGGCCGAGCTGGAAGCGCGCCCCGACGTGCGTGCGGTCGTGGTGACCGGCACTCCCCCGGCGTTCTGCGTCGGCGGTGACAGCGACGCTCTTGTCGGCCACGCCGAACGGGGCAGCTACGACACCGGCCTGGCCGAAACCGCAGCGACGCCCGGGTACGGCGTGCGCCCCGAGTTCGACCACGAATTCGCGTTCCAGTTCGGGATGCGGCTGCCGATGATCGCTGCCCTCGGCGGCGCGTGTGCCGGTATCGGCCTGGCGCTCGCCCTGTTCTGCGACCTGCGCTTCGCTTCGGCCGATGCGCGGATGACGACCGCAGCGGCCAGGCTCGGTCTGCCGGCCGAGTACGGCCTGAGTTGGATCCTGCCCCGCCTGGTCGGCGTGACCCGGGCCAACGACCTGCTGCTGTCCGGGCGCGTGTTCACACCCGCCGAGACGCGTGCCTGGGGGCTCTGGAACGACGTCTGCCCGGATGCCGCCACAACGCTCGCCACAGCGACCGCCTACGCCCATCGCCTCGCCGACACTGCAGGTCCGAACGCCGTTCGGATGACCAAGCGACAGGTGTACGACGATCTGCTCAGCCACGACGTCGGCGCGTCGATCACGTCGTCGAAGCGACTGATGAACGATGCGATGGCTACGGCCGAGTACCGCGAGGGTGTCGCCGCGCTATGCGAGAAGCGGCCACCCGACTTCGCGTGACCGTTGCCGACCGGATGCCGACCAGATTCGGGCGCCCGAATGTGTGACGAGCGACACCAGAACGCTCACGACATCTCCTGCGCTCGCGCACGCACACCCTGTCGTGGCCAGACAGACTGGCGTGGTGCCGACGACCACCACCACCGATGACCAGAGCTGGGGTGCGTTCACCGATGCCGCACCGTGGGTGCTGGACCGCTCCACGATCTCCTGGCTGCCCCTCTCCCACCGCCTGCGCTCTGCGGCGCAAGCCGAAGTTCCCCGGCTGACCAAGCCCTCGAGGCTGCCGCCCGGCACCCGCGTCATCACCGTTGCCGGGCGCCTCGGGTACGCGCTCGTCCCGTGGGCCCTGCGCAAGAAGCGGCACAAGTACGCCGATCAGGAAGCGAGCCGGCGCGAGGTGTCGCTGCGCCTGCGCGGCGCCGCCGAGTACCTCGGACCGACGTACATCAAGCTCGGCCAGATCATCTCGAGCGGCGAGGGCCTGTTTCCCGCCGAACTCGTCAACGAGTTCAAGCTCTGCCGCGATCAGGTCCCGGCGGAGTCCTGGGCCGACGTGCGTCTGACCGTGGAGACCGATCTCGGGGCACGTCTCGAGGACGTCTTCTCGTCGTTCGAGACCACACCGATCGCCGCCGCGTCCATCGCCCAGGTCCACGCCGCGACTTTGCGCACCGGCGAGCAGGTCGTCGTCAAGGTCCAGCGCCCGTCCGTCAGCGAGCTCGTCCGCAAGGACCTGCGCGTCATGGCGTGGCTCGCACCGCACCTCGTCGGCCGGATCCCCATCGCCGCCCTCGCCAACCCGCCGGCACTCGTCGATCTGTTCGCCGAGACCATCGTGGAGGAGCTCGACTTCCGCATCGAAGCCGCGAACATGCTCGACATGGCGACGGTGCTGAAGACCCTCGAGCAGGACCGCTTCGTCGTCCCTCGTCCGCATCCCAAGCTCGTCACCCGGCGCGTGCTGGTGATGGAGCGGGTCACCGGCTTCAACTTCGACGATGTCGCCGGTATGCACGACGCCGGGATCGACACCGAAGCCGTCATCCGCTCCGGGATGATCGCGTTCATGGAGGGCGCGATGGTGGAGGGCGTCTTCCACGGAGACCTCCACGGCGGCAACATGCTCGTGCTCGCCGACGGCCGCACGGCACTTCTCGACTTCGGCATCGTCGGCCGGCTCACCGGTGAGCGCCGGGCAGCGTTCCTGCGCCTGATGCTCGGTGCGATCACCAACGATGTCAAGGGACAGGTCGCTGCGCTGCGCGACCTGGGTGCGCTGCCCCGGGACACCGATCTCGACGCGGTCATCAAGGATCTCCGCCTCGACCAGCCGACCATCGACCCGACGACGCTCAGCGGTGAGGAGTTGGTCAAAGAGGTCCAGCGCGTCGTCAAGGCGCTGCTCGGCTATGGCGCCAAGCTGCCCAAGGAGCTGATGCTCTACGTCAAGAACATGGTCTTCCTCGACGGAGCGATCGCCCGCCTGGCCCCGAACCTCGACATCCTCGCTGAGATCGGGAACATCTCGATGGTGTTCGCCGAGCGCCACGGCGAACGCCTCGGTCGCGAGCTCGGCGTCGATCCCAACGCGATGACGATCGACCTGGAAGGTGTCAAGGCCAGCTTCGGGCTCGACGCCCAGATCGAATCATTGACCTACAAAGACCTCCAGGCCCGACGCGATCTGATCCAGAAGCGGATGCGCGACCACGTCACCAAGTGACCCGGGCCGTGACGTCGGGCGGGGACGGGCGGGCGATACCGGGACGACTGGCCGCCCGGCTCTAACCTGGTCCACCTCATGCGTCTCGTCATCGCTCGCTGCACCGTCGACTACAACGGGCGGTTGTCCGCTCATCTGCCCGAGGCGATCCGGCTGATCATGGTCAAAGCCGACGGATGCGTTGCGATCCATGCAGACGGCGGCGCGTACAAGCCGCTCAACTGGATGAACGCGCCGAACACCCTCGTCGACAACGGCGATCATTGGATCGTCACGAACCCCAAGGCCGAGCAACTCACCATCAACCTGCTGGAGATCATCCACGAGGCCGGTCACGAACTCGGGGATGACCCCGGCCTGCAGAAGGACGGCGTCGAAGCGCATCTGCAGGAGTTGCTCGCGGCTTCACCGCACTCGATCGAGGTCGGATTGACCCTGGTGCGACGCGAGTACCCCACCGCCATCGGCCCGATCGACCTCGTCTGCCGCGACGCCCGCGGCCAGGTCGTGGCGATCGAGGTCAAGCGTCGCGGCGACATCGACGGAGTCGAACAGCTGGCCCGCTACATCGAGCGGCTGCACCTCGACTCCTCGCTCGGCGCAGTGCGCGGCGTGTTCGTCGCCCAGGTCGTGAAACCGCAGGCGCGCGTCCTGGCCGAGGCGCGCGGCTTCACGTGGGTCGAGGTCGACTACGACGAGCTGCGCGGGATGCGCCCCGACGAGCTCCGCCTGTTCTGACGCGGGACATGGCTGCTGGGACGGTTCGCGCCCTCGGGGTGCTGTGGTCCCGCAGGGCGGGACGTCTCGACCCTGAGGGCGCGGTTTGTGTCAGCATCGTCGTTCGTGAGTGACATGACCTTCCAGGACCGGCTCGACGTGCTCGTCGGCACAGACATGCGGTCCGGCGGCCCGACTGTGGCTCCCGACCCGGTCAACCAGCCGATGATCCGCCACTGGGCGGCAGCGTTCGAGGATGACAACCCCGTCTACACCGATGTCGAGTTCGCGGCTGCGTCGCGATTCGGCGGCATCGTCGCCCCACCGCTGATGTTGCAGACCTGGACGATGGGCACGCCGATGATCACGGGCATCCGCGAGCGGGGTGGCGCACCGCAGCCGTCGAACGATCGCGGACCACTCACCGTGTTCGACGAGGCCGGGTTCATCGGCACGCTCGCATCGAACTCCGAGTTCGAGATCAACCGCTACCTGCGCATCGGCGAGGTGGTCTCGGCCGCCACGGTGATCGAGTCGATCTCACCGGAGAAGACGACGCGCATCGGGCGCGGCCACTTCGTCACATGGATCACGACCTACAGCGTCGAGGACGGCGAGGTCGTCGGCACGCAACGGTTCCGGATCCTCAAGTTCATCCCTGGGAGCGCCGCATGAGCGGCCGCCGCACCACGCTGACCATCGCCGACGTGTCCGTGGGCGACGAGCTGCCACCGCTCGTGATCGACATGACTGCGACCGTCGTGGTGGCCGGCGCGATCGCGACCCGCGACTTCATGCCGGTCCACCACGACCGTTCCTACGCGAACGCGCAGGGCTCGCCGGAGATCTTCATGAACATTCTCTCCGACACCGCCTACTGCAGCCGGTTCGTCACCGACTGGGCCGGCCCGGAGGCAATGGTCCGCAAGCTGGCGATCCGTCTCGGCGCGCCTGCGTTCGCAGGATCGGTCCTCACCTACACCGGCTCGGTGACCGCAACGGCGGTGGTCGACGGCGAGGGCATCGTCGAAGTCGCCCTGCAGGCCAACAACGATCTCGGCGAGCACGTCAGCGGCACCGTGGTGATCGGCCTGCCCATCGGCTGATCAGCCTGCCTGTCCTTCCCGTCGGCTGAGACTGCTGGTCACGCCAACATGACGGGCACTAGATTGAGCCTGTCATGCACCATGTCAACGGCGTCCTCCAGCACTACTCGTGGGGCCATCCGACAGCGATCACCGATCTCGTCGGCGGCACGGCGGACGGGCGCCCGCAGGCCGAGCTGTGGTTCGGGACACACGTCGGTGGCGCCGGGATGCTCGATGACGGTCGGACACTCGAGTCGCTGGTCGGGCCACTGCCGTTCCTGCTCAAGGTGCTGGCCGCCGAAAGGCCGCTGTCGCTCCAGGTGCATCCATCGAAGGAGCAGGCCGCGGAGGGTTTCGACCGGGAAGAGGCCGCCGGCGTCCCGATCGATTCCCCGCAGCGCAACTACCGCGACCGGATGCACAAGCCGGAGCTGATGTATGCGCTGACGCCGTTCGAGGCCGTGTGCGGCGTCGCCCCGCTCGAGGAGAGCGATGCGCTCCTCGGTGAGCTCGGTGCGCCGGCCGCCTCGCTGCGATCGATCCTCGACCACGGTGGCATCAACGCTGCGATCGGCCTGCTGCTCCACGACCGACCGGACCTCGCCGACCTCGTTGGAGCTGCATCGGCCCATCCGGACCCCCGGTGTCGTTGGATGGCGATCGCTGCCGAGATGTATCCAGGCGACTCGTCCGCTGCGATCCTGCTGCTGCTGAACTACGTGTCGATGCAACCCGGCGATGCCATCTTCCTCGGCGCAGGCAACATGCACGCCTACCTGCGCGGCACCGGCATCGAGATCATGGCCAGCTCCGACAACGTGCTGCGCTGCGGCCTCACCGTCAAGCACGTCGACGTCGACGAGGTGCTGCACATCCTCGACGACACGCCCTTGGCCGACCCGCTGGTGCACCCGGTGGCGGGTGACGACGGCGGCATCAGCTACCCCGTTCCGGTCGACGACTTCCGGATCACCCGCTACGACATCGACGGCACGGCCCGCTGGGTCGCCGACGGCCCCGAGCTCGTCCTCTGCACCGACGGCGCCACCGACGGGATCGGCCACGGCGAATGCCTCGCACTCCTCGACGGCGAACACGCGATCCTCACCGGTCGGGCCACCGTCTTGCGCGCCGGCGGCCGCTGACTCGCCGCACCCGATCAGCTCACGTTCATGTCACCGCACATCATCAACGTTGATGATGTGTTGTCGCGAGACATCGTGGACGGGGGTGTCGCGAGTGATCGCGGACAGGTCATTGTTTCAGTCTTTGTTGGCGTGGTCCACCGCGTTTGGTGTTGCCGAGCGGGTAGTGGGTTTTGT
>JANXUX010000130.1 GCA_025351965.1 Actinomycetes bacterium
ACCAACAACCACGTCGTGACCGGCGCAGCAACGCTCGAGGTCTACGTCGGCGGTGACACCGATACGAGCTACAACGCCCAGGTGATCGGGGTGTCGGAGTGCAACGACCTCGCCCTGATCAAAGTGGACACGCCGGACGACCAGCCGTACTTCGACTGGTACGAGGGCGATGTGCGCGCCGGCCTCGACGTGTATGCCGCCGGATTCCCGCTCGGCGACCCGCAGTTCACCCTCACCAAGGGCATTGTCGCCAAGGCCAAGGCGGGAGGTGACCTCACTGGAACATCGTCGATCGACCACACCATCGAGCACGACGCCGCGATCCAGCCGGGCAACTCGGGCGGTCCACTGCTGTCCAGCGACGGCGCCGTCGTCGGCATCAACTACGCCGGCGGTGCACGCGACATCGGCGCCCAGTACTACGCGATCTCCGCCGGCCTCGCCCAAGGTGTCGTCGACCGGCTGGCCGAGGGTGACTACGAGTCGCTGGGAGTGAACGGCTTCGCGATCGCCGACGATGCAAGCGGCATCACGGGCATCTGGGTCGCCGGCGTCGCAGCCGGTACGCCCGCCTCGGAGGCCGACCTCCAGCCGGGAGACATCATCACATCGATGAACGGTCTGCCGATGGGCACGGATGGCACGTTCAAGGACTACTGCGACGTGATCCGCACCGCCGGGAGCAAGCCCATCGCGATCCAGGTACTGCGCTATGACACCCAGGAGATCCTCGAGGGCGAGGTCAACGGTGACCAGCCGCTGGAGGCGACGGTCAGCTTCGGTGGTGACATGGCCACCGAGAACAGCGTGCAAGAGGGCGCTGCGTACACCGACTACGTGAGCGTCACCGACGACAGCGGCACCCTCACCCTCGAGGTACCCGCTGAGTGGTCCGATGTCGCCACCTCGTCGATCGACAACGACGGCGTCACCTATCGCCGTATCGAGGCCTCCACCGACCGCGAACAGTTCCACGCAGCGTTCGACGTCCCCGGCGTGACGTTCCTCGCAGTGCCGGCGGCCGGAGCCAGTCCGGAGGACCTGCTCTACGGCTTCGGGGTCAACGGATGCACCGACGGAGACATCACCGACTACGACGACGGAGCGTTCGTCGGCAAATACCAGATCTACACCAAGTGCAACGGCACCGATGCGGTCTACCTGGTGCTGGTCTCGCACCTCGTCGACAACACCGACACCTACTACGTCACGTCGATGCAGGCCGTCACGACCGCCGACCTCGATGTGCTCGACCACATCCTGAAGACGTTCAACGCAGCGAGCTGACCAACGATCGGGAGCGGGAACCGCGTGTCCGGCCGACGCCGGGCCGCGGTTCTCGCATCAGCCGGCCGTGGCGGAGATGGGCCGACGGTACTGCCACCACTGGAACGGCTCGCCGTCGTGGCGCTCCATGCTCTGCACGTCGAACCAGATCGGCAGGAGGTACTTCACATAGAACGCGTGCACGGTCATCGTTGCCGTCGGGTCGTCCCGATACTGCTTCACCTGGACACGGTCGTCGTGTTGCTGGAAGGCGAGGCACCGTTCGAGGAGCGAATCGACCTCGGCCCGGGTGTCCTGCAGCAGACCGAGGTGGTCGTACCCGGGCGAGGACAGCGGCTTGTCACTCTCGGCGAGCAACAGGAACTGGCCGACGTGGTCATCGAGCAGCAAGAGGTGGCAGGACTGGCCCAACACCGGCGCGTCGACCGGACGCCAGCCGAAGATGGGCCCGTAGAACGCATCGACCTCGGCCCGGAACTCGGGTGTCAACGTGCCGACCGGGAACGTCAGCTCCATGTGGTTGAAGCGCATCAACTTCGATCGGTGTGCCACATCACCGCTCCTCCTTCGATCGGACCCCGTGCTTGCTGGGCCTGGTGCCGGTCAGCACGGTAGGTCTGGTCGTCGAGGATCGACGAACGGGACGGTCACACCAGAGCGTCTACGGCGAGCGGCCCGTCAATCGGTGAGTCCGACGCCGCCCTTGACCAGCCACGAGGCGCCGAACGCGATCACGGCGATCGATTCGAGGAAGAAAACGCTGTGCCAGGACTCGGGCACGGAGGTGGCGTAGACGACGGCGATGAGGACGATGCAGGCGAAGATGGTGCCTCCGCAGGTCCGGTAGACGCGGTTGCGCTGCGCCTTTTTCGGGGTCATTCCAACCGCGGGATCGAACTTGGTGAAGTAGAACATCGACAGCACACCGAGCAGCGCGAACAGCGTCGTCGCACTGGTGATGTGGATCCGCCCGACCCACTCCGACGCGCCGGACTGGTCGGGGTCGGAGCTGGTGGTGGGGAACATCGCGACCATCGCGGCCATCACGCTCGTGGCCCGGGTGATCATCTTGTCGACGTGGTGGCCGGGCAGCGGCTTGATGTTGTACGACAGGAAGAACACCGCCAGCGCGCACAATGTGCCGACGAACCAGTTGCCCATATGGGTGTAGTAGAACGCGCTGATCGAGCCCTGCAAGTGGTGACCCCCGGATGCGAAGTTGCCGATCGCGATCACGAACGGCAGGGCGATCGCAAGGACGCCGACGACGCGTTGCAGGAACGCGTAGGCGTTGGCGAGTTCGCTCTGGCCGGCGAGCCGTTGGGCGTCCTCGAGGAGCTGTTGCTGCTCGACCGGGTCCGGTGTCGCGGCCGCACCCTGGAACGCCTGGGTGCTCTTGTCCGCGAGTTCGTTCCTCATGGCCACTGTCGAGCGAGGTTAGCCATCACCAACGGAGCAGGTTCGCGCCCCAGGTCATCCCGCCGCCGAGCGCCTCGAACAGCAGCAGATCGCCGCGCTGGATCCTCCCGTCGGTGACCGCTGCGGTCAGTGCGAGCGGGATCGAGGCGGCCGATGTGTTGGCGTGCTGATCGACCGTCACGATCACCTGGGCCGGGTCGAGCGCGAGCTTGCCGGCGACGCTGTCGATGATCCGCACGTTCGCCTGATGGGGCACGACCCAGTCGATGTCGGCCGACGTCAGCCCACCGGCGATGAGCACCTCGCCGACGACTTCGGTGAGCTTGGTGACGGCGTGACGGTAGACCTCCTTGCCGTGCATACGGAGGTGTCCGGTCGTGCCTGTGGAGGACGGTCCGCCGTCGACGTAGAGCAGGTCGTGGAGCCGTCCGTCGGAATGCAGCGTGCTCGCGATCACGCCACGTTCGTCCGTCGCGCCCGTCGCGGTCTCGGCGCGCAACACGATGGCGCCCGCGCCATCGCCGAACAGCACGCACGATGCGCGGTCGCCCCAGTCGAGCAGCCGCGTGAACGTCTCGGCGCCGATCACCAAGGCGGTCGTGCCGAGGCCGTTCTTGAGCATCGAATCGGCGACGGACAATGCGTAGACGAACCCGGAGCACACGGCTTGCACGTCGAACGCCGCCCCCTTCGTCATGCCCAGCTTGGCCTGCACGGTGGTGGCAGTCGCCGGGAACGTCTCGTCCGGCGTCGAGGTCGCGACGACGATGAGATCGACCTCCTCGACCGACACACCGGCGTGGACGAGCGCCGCACGGGCGGCGGCGACTGCGAGGTCCGACGTCAGTTCACCCTCTGCGGCGATGTGCCGCTGACGGATGCCGGTGCGTTGCACGATCCACTCGTCGGAGGTGTCGACCACGTTGGTCAGGTCGGCGTTGGCAACCGCCCGGGCCGGAACATATGAACCGCAACCGAGCGCAACGGACCGGATCATCGCCGCTCCCCCGTCATCGGCCGTCCACTCGTCTGTCGCACCGCGCCACGGTACGCGACTCCCGGCGAGCGGGGTAGTTACCCAGCGGTACGGCGCCCGTGAGCAGCATGGCGAACGACCCCCGCTCGTTGCGACGTCGATCGGTGGCCTATCGTCGCCGCCAGCCGTCTTCCTTGGGGGGAAACATGAGTCTCGACGACATCAACCTGCTCGACCTCGACCGCTTCCAGCGGCTCGAGCACCACGAGATGTTCAAACGGTTGCGCGCCGAGGCACCCGTGTATTGGCACGACAATCCCTCCGGCAAGGGCTTCTGGAACGTCGTCCAGCACGCCGACCTGGTGACGGTGAACCGCAACGCGACGATGTTCTCGTCCGAGATCGGCGGGATCAGCATCCCCGACCCGAACGAGTACGAGCAGGGCGGCAGTGGGCTCGACCCGCGCGGTCTGATGATGCTCTACACCGACCCGCCCAAGCACACCCGCTACCGCACCCTCGTGGGCAAGGGCTTCACCCCACGCATGATCGGCCTGCTCGAGCAGTACCTCGAGCACCGCGCGATCCTGATCGTCGACAACATCATCGAGAACGGATCGTGCGACTTCGTCACCGACCTCGCCGCCGAGCTCCCGCTGCAGGCGATCGCCGAGATCATGGGCGTGCCCCAAGAAGAGCGCAAGATGCTGTTCGATTGGTCGAACCGGATGATCGGTCTCGACGATCCCGAGTACGCCGGTGATGCTGCCGACGGCGCGACGGCGTCGGCCGAGCTGTACATGTACGTCAACGGCCTGGCCCAGGCTCGCAGGGCCGACCCGCGCGAGGACATCGTCACCAAGCTGATCAACGCCGAGATCGACGGCGACAAGCTGTCCGAGCTCGAGTTCGACATGTTCATGCTGCTGCTGACGGTGGCCGGAAACGAGACCACCCGCAATACGACCTCGTGGGGCATGTGGGCGTTGATGCAGAACCCCGATCAATACCAGGCGCTGGTGGAGGATCCCGAGGGCAAGCTCGATCGCGCGATCGAGGAGATCCTGCGCTGGGCGACCCCGGTGTACCACTTCCGCCGCACTGCCGCCGAGGACACCGAGATCCACGGTCAGGCGATCGCCAAGGGCGACAAGGTCGTCATGTGGCACACCTCGGCCAACCGTGACGAAGCCGTGTTCGACGACCCGTACCGCTTCGACATCGACCGCTGGCCGAACAAGCACATCGCCTTCGGTGGCGGCGGCGCGCACTATTGTCTCGGCGCCAACCTGGCCCGGATGGAGCTCAAGCTGATCTTCCGTGAGATCCTCCAGCGCATCCCCGACATGCACCTCACCGGTGAGGTCGACATGCTCCGCTCCAACTTCATCGGTGGCGTGAAGCACATGCCCGTTGCCTATGCGCCCGGCGTGAAGAAGAACCCGGGACCGATCACGGTTGCGGGAACCCTCCGCACGGACTGATCCCGACCCGACGGAACAGATTTCGACATTGCCTGTTGACATCGGCGGTCAAGAGTTGAAGGCTGGTCGGTGCAGACACAACACCACGGAAGCCGATCCCAGAGATGGAGGTTCACCGATGAGGTTCAGATCCACAGAGCGTTCACCGCCTGAGTGAATGACGGACGGCCTCGGCGCCGTCTGCACTTCGCAAGCACCGGCCGACCGGCCGCTCGCTGAAATGGCGTGAGCCTGATTCCGGGACGACAGCGTGGTCCTCGATCGCCGGGAATGTCCCGGCACTGTCCTCGGAACGACGTCCACCGCATTTCTCTGACCAACGCGGCACCTTTGACCATTCGCTTCCGAACAAGAAGCACAACTGCAACACAAAACGCGTAGCGGGGCCCCGTGGAGGGGCCCCGCACACGCGCCCGGGCTCAGCCCGTGCGCAGGGCGAATCGACCGGTGCGCGAGAGTAGGCATCCATCATGAGAGGGAGCGCCGTGACCACTGCCGAGATCTACAACTTTCGCCGCGTCGACGACGACGTGATCACGGGTGGCCACCCGACCGCCGAGCAGATCCTCGACGCCGCCGAAGAGGGCTTCGGTGCAGTGATCAACCTTGCGCCCGTGGATCATCGTTCGGTGCCCGACGAGGACGCGCTCGTTGGCTCGCTGGGCATGGCGTATCACCACGTACCCGTGATCTGGGATGCGCCGACCGCAGCTGACTTCGAGGCCTTCGAGCAGGCAATGGCTGGGCTGGGGGCGAGCGGGTGTTGATCCACTGTGCAGCCAACTTCCGCGTCACCGCCTTCTACTCGCTCTATGCCCGCAAGCACCTCGACTGGTCCGCCGAACAGGCGAGCGACTTCCGGAGCTCGATCTGGGCGGGCAGCGACCATCCGGTGTGGACAGCGTTCATCTCGGAGATCGAATCCACGATCTGACTCAGGCGTCGAGGACGCCGTCCGGATCGATCGGGGGCCGGGTGTCGACGAGGTGGTCGACTCCGGTGGTCCACACATCGCGTCCAGCGCGCGAGGATTGCGGCATGGAGCACCACCGGGACAGCGCTACAGCCGCAGTCGTCGCGGCGCCCGTGCGCGCTGCGAGCCCGGTGCGATCCACCGCAACACGCATTCAGCGACAGCGTCCGGCGCGCCTTGCCGTGGGTGCGGCGGTTGGTGCGTCCGAGCGCCAGGCCGATCACGTCGCCGCCGATGTGATGCGTGCACCGTCGACGACAGCCGTCGGGAGTGGGGTGCGGACCGCGATCTCCACCCGGATCCAACCCAGGACGCCGCGCAGTACGCCCATCGTCCAGCGTGAGATGGTGGCCGGAGAGGGCTGGAAGGTCGGCACCCTCGCCAGTTGGACTGGCGGCGGCACGCTGACCTACAGCCAGCAGCAGCTGGACAAGAAGCTGCTCGGCCTCACCGACGCACACAAGGCGCTGAAGACCAAGCTCGATTCAGCCGACAGCGGCCTCGCCGAACTGAGCGGGGCCAAACCGCCGCCGAACCTCGCCGAGGCCAAGCAGGTGTACGCCGACTGGGACATCACGGTCGGCTTCAAGCAGGCCGACGAGGCCCTGCGGGCAATCACGGGCGCCATTGCGAACATGGACGGCGTGTCGGCTGATGTCACGACGAGCTACACCGAGGAGAAAAAGGGGCTCACCAAGCGGCTGGGGGGAGGCATCACCAGCGCGCTGCTCGCGACGCGGACACCGAAGGAGGTGGAGGCACTCGCTGGTCGAGTGACCGATCAAACCCTGCGTACGCTCGGCGGTGGCGGTCTCAGCACTGTGAACCTCACAACACTGCTGACGCGCATCAACACCGACGCGCTGATGATCACCCTCGGTCCGATCGGCGGCGCATGGTTGTTCGAGAACATCGACACATATCCGTTGATCGAACTCGCTGCGAACAGCACCCACGCCCAGGTCGATGATGTCACGACCCGCCTGACTCCCGAGGTGCTCAACAAGCTCACTCCGGCGCTCGATGCCGGCACGATCACCTCCTCGTTGCTCGATCCGCTCTCGGCGGAAGTGGTCGAGAAGCTGCTCAAGGAGCTGACCCTCGCCCAGATCCAAGGCCTCATCACGGACCTCGGGGCGCCACGGGTCAAGGCGATGGGCGTCGTGAAGAACAACGGCAAGGGTCGCGGGCCGGAGCTGAACAAGCGGCGCACCTCGCTGAAAGCGATCCTCGCAGCCCTGAAAGCGAACGCCGACCTCCTCGTCGCCCTGTGGACGGAACTGTCATTGGCGAACTTCGACAAGATCGCCGACGCCAAGCCTGCGCTCGAGGTCGCCGCGATGATGAGTGGCATCGGGGCACCATCGCTGCTGAAGTTGGTCCCGACGATGACCCAGGTCGAGCTGTACGACCATGCCGCACGCTTGACCAAGGACGGCCTGAAGGGCTTCGGCGAGGCAATGTCGGGCAAAGACCTCCTCGCGGTCACGACGGCCAACCCGGGCCGCGATGTGATGCTCACCGCGCTGGGAACGACGCACAAGGCAGCGCTTGCTGCGGCCACGACAGTGTTCGCCGACGTTGCCACGTTGAACCTGGTGCTCGACCGGTGCTCGGCCCATCTCGACGTCGCCCAGACCGCTGGATTCCTGGCCGACGCAGCCGCCAACCGGTGGAAGAAGGCAGACAACCTCAGGGCGTTCTTCGACAAGGCCGGCGCCAACATCATCGCCCGCGTGAACGTCGCCAAGCTCTTCGCCGCCGAGAACGACGGCAGCCACGGCGCGGCCGCCGGCGCCGGCAGCCCGGCGGGTGCTGCGGCACAGGCCACGCTGGGTGGCCGGATCTACAAGGCGGCGATCGGCGACATCAACCACTACATGGCCGGCCACAGCTACTCCCACTTCGAGATGAGCATCGTCAACGCGACGCGCGGACCATCGACGATGTGGCCGACCGGCACGACCCGCGGGACGATCATCGCCAACGCCCAGACGGTCCTCGATGATCCCGCTTTCCTGGCCACATTCCCTGGCAACGCGGGGTACCTGCCGCGCGACATCGCCGGGTTCAACGCCGGCGTCGATCGAGCCCTCGGCAGGATCACCCAGCTGTACCCGGTCGGTGGCACGGAGTACAGCAAACCGGTCATGGAGGCCGTCGTGCATCTGTTCAAGAGCAAGGGATGATCAGCATCCGGATCAGCATCCGCCTCCACCTCGCGGTCGATGACGAGTGGGTGCCCGCCGACCTCGTCGTCGCCGACGGTCTACCGATCAACGCCGATGCGTCGGCCCTGAGCATCGTGATCGACGACACCGAACACCTGCTCGGCGTGTGGAACCTCGGTCGGGTCGACCTGATCATCGCCCAGGCCGACGACTGCCTGCGTCGGCTCCGCCGCACCGAGCCGGCGATCCTGCGTTCCGCAGTGCTCGGTGTGCTCGGCGTGCCGTACCTGCTGTTCGACCCACCCGAACGCGAGGGGGAGTCAGCGCGCGTCTCCAAGTTCTTCATCACCGATGACCTCGTCGGGAGTTGGTTGCCACTCCCTGGTTGGGGCGTCGACGACCCGCAGGACCTCTTCGACTGGGTCGAGCAGCACCGCTCAGAACTGCTCGGTCCAGCCGCAGCAGAGCCGGAGGACGGTGACCCGATGGTCGAACTGGCAGTGCCATTCGACGAATTGCTCGGGCAGCTCGAGGTGCTCGCGGCGACCGGTCGGGACGTGCTCGGTGGCGACCCGGTCGTTGGCTGGGACGACTGACGTCGGCAGTCGCCGCTCGATCAGTGAGCGGCTGGCGCTGATCGGGCTCCTCTGCGCTGGACGCGTGCCACGACGGCGAGGACGGCGAACCCGACAGCGAGCCCGACCACCGCTGACGCGGCAGTGTTGACGAGCCAGCCGAGCACGCCGCCGACTCCGGCGACGTCGTGGACCGGGTCCTCGAGCCTGTGGACGACGTCGTACGGGCCGTGCCAGCCGAGTTCGTCGGCGCCGACGATCATGATGTGGCCACCGACCCACACCATCGCGGCGGTGCCCACCGTCGAGAGCAGCGCCAGCAACTTCGGCATGCCCGTGACCAACTTGCGCCCGATCCGCTGTGAACGCGCTCGGCCGGATCCAGCCATGCGCAGGCCGAGGTCGTCCATCTTCACGATCAGGGCGACGAGGCCGTAGACGATGGCCGTGATCAGGATCGCCACGACCAACATGATGATGGCCCGCGAGACGAAGCCTTCGTCGATGACCTCTTTGAGCGAGATCACCATGATCTCGGCCGACAGGATGAAGTCGGTTCGTATCGCGCCCTTGATCCTGTCCTTCTCGAAGGTCGCAAGGTCGGCTGGAGGGGCCGAGTG
>JANXUX010000164.1 GCA_025351965.1 Actinomycetes bacterium
CTGGACAGCGACAATTTCTTGTACCTCACCGACCGCAAGGCCTACATGATCATCTCCGGCGGGGTCAACATCTACCCGCAGGAGGCCGAGAACGTGCTCGTCACCCATCCCAAGGTGGTCGATGTCGCGGTCTTCGGCGTACCCAACGACGACTTCGGCGAAGAGGTCAAAGCGGTCGTGCAGCCGGTCGAGATGCCCGCCGACGAGGACACGGCGCGAGCGCTCGCCGTCGAGCTGATCGCCTACTGCAAGACCCAGCTCGCCGATGTGAAGTGCCCACGGTCGATCGACTTCCGCACCGAGCTGCCCCGCCACCCGACGGGCAAGCTGTACAAGCGGCTGCTCAAGGACGAGTACTGGAAGCATGCCGGCCGCAGCATCTGATGACCGATGACCTGCGACGCACCGCTCGGGTGTCGACATGAACCGGTGCGCCGCACTTGCCGCAACGGTGGTGCTGCTCCTGGGCGCGACCGGTTGCGCGAACTCGAAGACCAAGCGAGAGGTGCTTGTCGACCCGGTCGCCAAGAGTTGGGAGGTCGAGTTCCCGGGTGACGTGACGACCGACGCGAGTGCCCCGAACGTCGTCGTGTACTCGGCCCGCTACGGCCGCGACTACTACGGAGTCGTCGACGCGACGGTCGGCGCGGGGTTGGTCGTCAACCTCGACAACGACGCCAACAACGCGATCAACAGCTCCCGCGACGCGCTCGGTGCCGTTGCGACCGATCGGGTGATCAGACCCATCACGATCAACGGGTACGAGGGTCGTCGGTTCACTGCCGAACTCGCGTCGGGAAACAACTCGGCCACGCTCACCGGCGTGACGCTGGAGCGTGACGGCCATGTGCTGACGGCGATCATCACCGATGGCCTGTCGAACTCATCCGACGACGTCGAGCGGTTCATCGACTCGTTCGTCATCCACTGACGCCGCCGGAGCGTGCGCCGGGCCGTTCGCCGAGGCTCAGCCGGTGATGACGACCATCCGTAGTTCGGTCATCTCCTTCACGCTGTATGCAGGCCCCTCACGGGTGTTCCCACTGTCGCGCACGCCACCGTAGGGCTGCTGATCGGCACGCCACGTGGGTACCTCGTTGACCAACACGCCGCCGTAGTCCAAGGCGCGCACGGCGCGCATGCCCTTGGCAATGTCGCGGGTGAAGATCGCAGCCTGCAAGCCGTACTCGGAGTCGTTGGCCATCGCGATCGCGTCGTCGAGATCGTCGTACTCGGCGATGGAGACGACCGGCCCGAACACCTCGCCGGCGCAGACCTTCATGTCGTGGGTGACGTTGGCGAGCACCGTTGGCTGCAGCACGCCGTCGGATCCGATCTCCCCGCCGGTGACGACCTTCGCCCCGGCCGCTACCGCTTCGTCGATCCAGCCCTTGACCCGGTCACGCTCGCTGCGCGAGATCAGCGCCGAGACGTCGGTCGCCTCGTCGAGTGGGTTGCCGACCACGATCGTCGCGACATTCGCGGCGAGGCGCTCGGTGAACTCGGCGGCGATCGAGGAGTGCACGAAGATGCGCTGGGTGCTGATGCAGCTCTGCCCGGCATGGCTGAAGCCGGCGGTCTTGATCTTGTCGGCCGCAACCTGCCACTCGCCGTCGGCCTCGATGATCACGGGTGCGTTGTTGCCGAGTTCGAGACCGACGCGCTTGCGCGGCGCGCGTGCACGGATTCCCCAGCCGACACCGGGCGAACCGGTGAAGGTGATCAGGGCGATGTCGGGATGGTCGACGAGGGCGTTGCCGACCGTGCCTCCGCCACCGGTGACGATGTGCAGGTACTCCGGCGGCAGTCCACACTCGTCGATCAGCATCTCAGCGAGCACGATCGAGCTGAACGGCGTCTGCGATGCCGGCTTGAGCACCACCGGGCAACCGGCGGCGATGGCCGGAGCGAGCTTGTGGACGACGAGGTTGAGCGGGAAGTTGAACGGCGAGATCGCGCCGACGACACCGATCGGCAGGCGCAGCGTGAACCCGAGCTTGCCCTCCCCCGACGGGATCGCGTCGAGCGCGACCATGTCACCGGTGAGTGTGCGCGCCTCTGCGGCGGCGAACTGGAACGTGCCGACCGCGCGCTCGGCTTCGACCCGGGCGGTCTTGATCGGCTTGGCGGACTCACGGCAGATGATCTCGGCGAACTCGTCGCGACGAGCTGTCAGTCGGGCGGCGGCGAGGTCGAGGATCTGGGCGCGCTGCCACTGCGGCATCGGTCCGGCCCTGAACGCGGCCTTGGCGACCGCCACGGCACGATCGACGTCGGCCGTGGTGCACGCCGGGATGCGGCCGATGAGCGCATCGTCGTACGGCGAGCGGACCTCGATCGACGCTCCGTCGCCACCACCGGTGTACCGCTCCCCGGCGAGGGGGATGGCTCGGATGGCACTGTCGGGCGACTGCGGATCGGCTGGCATGCCCCGACGTTACTGCGATCCGCGATACTCGGGTCGTGCCCCGCCTGCCGTTGCCGCCCCATCCGTATCTCGACTGGCCGCAGCCGATCGCGTTCGCCCACCGCGGTGGGGCGAGCGATGCGCCGGAGAACACGATGCCTGCCTTCCAGTACGCCTTCGACCTCGGCTACCGCTACGTCGAGACCGACGTACAGGTCACCTCTGACGGTGTGCTGCTGGCGTTCCACGACTTCAACCTGAAGCGAACGTGCGGCATCGACCGCCGAGTCCGGGACATGACGTGGGCCGAGGTGCAGCACGCCCGGGTCAACGGCGTCGCCCCGATCCCGACGCTGGAGGAATTGCTCGGTGCATGGCCGGACCTGCGCGTCAACATCGACTGCAAAGCTGACTCGGCGGTCGACTCGCTGGTGTCCGCACTGCGGCGTACGAACGCGCTCCCCCGGGTCTGCGTCGGCGCGTTCAGCGACGTGCGCATCCGCAAGTTGCGAGCGATCCTCGGCCCGGACCTGTGCTCTGCGCTCGGCCCTGGCGGCGTGTCGCAGTTGCGCTACGGACGGATGCGGCAGACCTCGGCACGCACGGCGCAGGTGCCGGTCCGCCAGGGCACGCTGCTGGTGACCACGCCGAAGTTCGTCGAGCGCGCCCATCGTCTCGGTGTCGCCGTGCACGTCTGGACCATCGACGAACCAACCGAGATCGAGCGCCTGCTCGACATGGGCGTCGACGGCATCATGACTGATCGCCCAACGGTCCTGCGCGACACCCTCGAGGCCCGCCAACAGTGGGTCTGAGTCCGCGGGGATCCGAATGACGTCCTCGACGGACACTCGGCCGACTCAGCCGTTCCTCGCAACCTGTCGACTCCCAACGCCGATGCACTCACCGAAGCAGCACAGCGAGCGGGTTGGACACTCCAGACCGTCCGGCGCCATCCGACGCACTGTCGATTCGTCCTCCACCGCGACGACTCCGTCGAGCTCGACCTCGCCGTCGACTCACCCCTCCTCGCACCCGCAACCGCAATCGACGGCATCCCAGTCCTCACACCCCTCGACCTTGCAGCACGCAAGGTGCTGGCGATCGTCGATCGACTCGAAGCCCGCGACTACACCGACCTGCATGCACTCGCTCATCTCGTCGGGCAACAGACGTGCATCGACTCGGCGCTCACGATGGACGCCGGGCTCAGCGTCAGCGCCATTGCCGAGGCCTTCGAACGAGTCGACCGCATCGCTGACCACCGATACCCGGACCGCGCCACCGACGCAGCGACCACCCGCCGCTACTTCACGACCTGGGCGCACGGTTCATGAAGATCCATTCGAGGTCGTCCCGGATGAGCGCCACACCGTCCTCAGGGAGCCTGTCGACGCCCTCAGCCATCGTGTGGCGTCGTCTCTGTGGCGGGCGCCGAGCGTCGCACTGCTCCGAGCGGATCCCTTTCCGAGCCCGGTTTTCGTTCGCTCGCGAAGCGCGATCTCGCGCCGGAGTCGGCCAGGCCGCGAGCTCGCCTGGGTCAGCGCTCAGGGAGATGGCGGTCGCGTCACGATTGCGCGTCGTGCACGAGAATCGCGATGTGTACCCGGTTCGTGACGGCGAGCTTGGTGAGCAGACGCGAGACATGCGCTTTGACGGTGGCCTCGCTCATGAACAGGGATGCAGCAATCTCGGCGTTGGATGCGCCCGACGCCACCGCAGTCGCGACCTCCCGCTCCCGGTCTGTGAGCGACGTCAGGCGCTGGGCAGCGGAGCGACGGCGATCTGTCATTTCGTCGTTGCCGAGGTGAGAGAGAAGTGTGCGGGTGACCGACGGTGAGAGCATCGCTTCTCCTGCGGCCACGAGGCGTACTGCGTTGACGATCTCCGTTGGCGCAGTGTCCTTCAACAGGAACCCGTCGGCGCCGGCCCGAAGCGCGCTCATGACATGCTCGTCTGCCTGGAATGTGGTCAGGACGATCACGTGCGGCGGAGTCGCAAGACCGCGGAGCGCCGACGTGGCGGCAATGCCGTCCATCTCGGGCATCCGGATGTCCATCAGAACGACATCGGGTCGATGCGCCTGCGCGGCCGCAACGGCGTCGGCACCGTCGGCAGCCTCGCCCACCACTTCCAGTTCCTCTGACGACGACAGGATCATCCGAAGACCGGCACGCACCAGCGCGTCGTCGTCGACCAGCAGCACCCGAACCTTCACCATGGCAGATCGGCCTCGACGACGAAGTCACCGGAAGCGTCCCGTCCGTGCACCAAGACGCCATTGGCCAGGGTCACCCGTTCCTGCAGACCAAGGAGGCCCGTGCCGGAACCTGGCAGAGCCGGACGGTCGTGGGCGCCCACAGCGGTTGGATTCCGAACGCTGACGTGCAGGCCACGGTTCGGCGCTCCCGCCACGCGAACGAGGGCGAGGGTGCCGCGAGCGTGCTTGCTGATGTTGGTCAGCGCTTCCTGCACGATGCGGTATGCGTCGCGACCCAAGGGGCCGGGTGCGGCAGCTGCCCCGTCCACCTGCATCTCGAAGTCGATCTTTGCGCCGGAGCGGCGAGTCTCTTCCACCAAGCGTGGAATGTCGGCCAACGTTGGTTGTGGCACCGTCGACGGCCGCTCCTGCCCCGGCTCCTCGCGCAGCACGCCGATCACGTCCCGCAGTTCTTCCAGCGCTTGGTGGGCCGTCAACCGCAACAGCGCTGCGCTCTCGCGCACCTGGGCGGCAGGCAGGTCGCGTGCGACCTCGAGCGCCCCGGCGTGCAGCGCCACCAGGGAGATGCGGTGGGCGAGCACGTCGTGCATCTCCCGCGCGATGCGGGTCCGCTCGGCCAGGCGCGCGCGTTCGGCGCGGACGAGCTGATCGGCCTCGGCTCGTTGGGCACGGTCGCGCAGGGTGGACAGGAGCTGACGCCGAGCGCGAACGAACATGCCCCATGCGGTTGCGGCGGCCGCGAGCGCCATCGTCGGAAGCATCACCGACCAGGTATCGGTCCGCCCGAGCCAGATCGAACACACCACTGCGGACGGGACGAACAGCGCGGCGACGAGCAGGGCGGGCCGCACATGGCGGTGGACGGCCAGCGAGGACAGTGCGAGGAGACCGGCGACTGTGCCAAACGTCGAGAACGCGCCCAACAGGACGCAGACCAGCGCCACCCCGAACGGCCAGCGCCGCCGCCACCACAGTGAGAGACAGCAGAGCGCTCCGAACGCAGCGTCGGTGGCCAGCTGCCCCGAGGTCATCCGATTGGCGGTGACGTCCCCGGTGACGCTCAGGGTGGCGGCGCCGAGAGCGGCGGCGACGACGAACGCACCGGCGTCGAAGGACCAGTCACGTGCAGTCCTGGACGCCACCTTGTCGGGATGAGCCGAGTCGCTCGGTGCCAGCATCGCCGTCGGGGCGGTCTGAGCCCACCATCTGCGAAGCCAGGACATGGTCGGAGCATACGGTTTTGGGCGCCCGTGCAACATCGACGAAAGTCGACACTGCAACCATCGAAAGACCACATGTCGAACGATGGCGGCCTTCCTTCGGACATCGGATCGTGGCCGTCCGCCCGATGCGGCGGCGCGCCGGGCGGTTCAGGCTGGACTCATGTTCACGACAACCGCTCTGACCAAGAGCTACAAACACATGCCGGTCGTGCGCGACGTCTCGTTGCGCTGCGAACCCGGGACCATCACCGGTTTCCTCGGGGCCAACGGCGCCGGCAAATCCACCACGCTGAAGATGATCGTCGGGCTGGTGCGACCTGATCGCGGTACAGCGGCCATCGACGGGCGACCGTTCGTCGAGTTGCCCAACCCGACGCGTGTGGTCGGAATGCTGCTCGACGCGTCTGCGATGCATCCCGGGCGCAGTGGCCGGGCGACGCTCACGATCGCAGCGCGGCTGGCGGGCGTTCACACGGGGCGGGTCGAGCACGTGTTGGACCTCGTCGGGCTCGCTGATGCGGCGGAGAAGCGGGTCGGGACCTATTCCCTTGGCATGCGTCAACGCCTCGGCATCGCCCAGGCCCTCATCGGTGAACCGCAGGCGCTGATCCTCGATGAACCGGCGAACGGGCTCGATCCCGAGGGCATCGCCTGGATGCGAACGCTCCTTCGCGACTTCGCCGACCATGGCGGCACGGTGCTGTTGTCGAGTCACCTGCTCCATGAGGTGCAGGCCACCGCAGATCATCTTGTCGTCATCTCAGGCGGTGCCGTTGTGGCCGCCGGTCGGCTGGACGATCTGCTTGCCAGCTCCACGATCATCGTCCGCAGCCCCGACCCCGGTGCACTTGTCGCGGCGCTCCAAGCCGCACGGATCGACTACGTCGCCGGGCCGGGAGATGCGCTCACCGTGGACGTCTCCGCAGGTCGGGTCACGACCGAGGTACTGGCGGGCGTCGCCCGCGACCACCAGGTGCTGCTCACCGAGTTGCGTCAGTCCGAGACAAACGGGCTGGAACAGCTGTTCTTCTCACTCACCGCCGCCAAGGCGGCTACCGCTCAAGAGGCTGCAGCATGACCACGTCACTGTCCCCCCGAACCCTCGGGATCGACGCTGCACCATCGACCCCAGGACCTATCCCGTTCTCACGGCTCGTCCGGGTCGAGTGGGCCAAGGCCACCGATACGCGCGCTGCCCGCTGGCTCCTCGCTCTGGTGGGTCTGGGGACCGTTGGGAGCATGCTCGCACCGGTCCTCGCCCCAACGAGGTTCGATCAGACCTACACGAGCTACCTCGAGGTCGCCTCCATCGCACAGGTGATCCTCCTGCCTGTGGTGGGGATCCTGATGCTCACCGGCGAGTGGAGCCAACGCAGCATCATGACCACGTTCACCCAGGAACCGCGACGCATCCGAGTCGTCAACGCCAAGGTGGCGG
>JANXUX010000199.1 GCA_025351965.1 Actinomycetes bacterium
GCTCGGTCAGCGCTTCGACCTGCAGCTCCTCGATGCGCTCGACGACGCCGGGTTGCTCCACATCGACGGCCGTCGGTGGATCTTCAAGAGCGACTCGGTCCGCGAGGTCGCCTACAACACGCTCACCAAGGCGGTGCGCGCCGCCCGCCACATCGGGATCTCCAGGGCGATGCAGAGCCTGAAGTCGAACCCTGACGACATCGCCCACCACCTCGCGTCGGCGGCCGAGATCGTCGGCGAGCTCGGGGCCGTGCCGGGTGTGCCGACCGACATCCGCGCCCAGGCCGTCGACGAGCTGGAGCTCGCAGTGCAACGCGCCACCGATCAGGGCAACCTCCGCCAGATCGTGCGCTACTCGACCCGTGCGCTCGAGCTGTTCGAGACCGGCGGACTGACGCCCACCTGCCGCGCCCAGCGCGCTCGCCTGCGGCTGCGCCGGATCGGCGCGTTCATCGAATTGCGTCAGCTCGATCGAGCACGACCCGAAGCGGAATCGGTGCTCGCCGACGCCATCGCCGACGACGACCAGGTCACCACGGCCGGCGCACTCCGCGCCCGGGGGTTGATCAGTCAGGCGGCGGGAGACCTGCCGGTCGCGCGGACCCAGTTGGGTGAGGCGATCGACCTGTTCCGCGAGCTCGGTGATGAGCGTCAGCTCGCCGAGACCCTGCGTCTGCGCGGTTTCCTCGAACTCTTCGGGGGATCGCTGACCGATGCCGAGTGGTTGTTCGGTGAGGCGGCCGGGCTGTACACCCAGCTCGACGACCGGCGCGGCCTCGGCTACATCGAGCAGCACCGGGCGTGGATGTCGTTCCTGACCGGCAACATCAGCGTCGCCGAGGAGCACCTCCGCCGCGCAGCCGACACGTTGGAGGAGCTCGGTGACCGGGCGGGTGTCGGCTGGGCGCACGGGTTGCTCGCGTTCGTCGAGTTCTACAACCTCCGCTTCCAGGAGGCCGAGGATCTTGCGGACGTCGTGCGCAACGAGGCCCGCGAGCGTGGTGACGAATGGGCCGAGTCGATGATGGTCTCGTTGATCGCCTCGATCCGGCTGTGGACCGGTCACGTCGACGCAGCGGCAGCGATGGCCGAGCAGGCGCGGATCAAGTTCAAGAAGCTCGGTGACAACTTCGGCCTCAACCAGTCCCTCACCGTCCTCGGCCGGTCCCAGATCGCGCTCGGTGACGCAAATGCCGCACGCACGCTCGAGACGCTCATCGCGCAGGGTGAGATGCAGGGCCAGACGGCGTTCCCGTACGTCGCCGCGGCCGGGATGGCCATGCACGCAGGCGATGGCAAGACGGCAGTCCTGCACGCCGACGAGGCGCTCGATCGGCTGGCGCTGGTCCACGCCGCCGGGGGCGAAGCGCTCATCATCAAAGCGGTCGGCCAGGTCCAGATCGGGCAGTACGACGATGCTCGGGCCACGCTTGCCCGAGTTGCCGACGAGGCCTCCGCGCATCCGTTCTTCAACGCCACGGCGGCGTTGATCGCGTCACTCGAGGGTGCACCCGCCGAGGCGCTGGCGGCCGCGGCCGCGGTCGAGCGCGCTCAGGGCCACTCGTATCTCGATGGCGTCGTCGCGTTCCTCGCCGCCGGGGCGGCTGCTGCCTCCGTGGGCAACGCGATCACGGCCCAGGACTGGCTCGGACGCTCGATCGATCAGGCCGAAGCGGCTCAGGACGTCGTCGCCACGGCGCTGTCGCTTGCGGCATACGAGCACGTGCTCGGACACGACCACCCGGGTGGTCCGGCCCGGCTCGACGCGCTCGGTGTCGGCTGGCGGTGCGTGGTGGATTCCCTGCCACGATTGACCGATGTCGGCTGATGATCAATGCCGGCTGACCAGGTCCCTCACATCCAGCACAATTCGCCAGCACCCGAGTTTCCGACCGGGCTCATCGTCGGCCGTTTCAACCCGCCGCACCTCGGCCACTCGTACATGATCGACTGGGCGTCCGGACGCGCCGGTCGCCTCGTGGTCTTCGTCAACACTCGCGACGGCGAGCTCGTGCCCGGCGAACTGCGCGCCGCGTGGCTCGCCGAGCTGCATCCGCAGGTCACCGTCGTCGAGGTGCGTCACGACCTCGACACCGACTTCGACGACGAGGTGTTGTGGGCCAAGTGGATGGCCCTGTTCCGCTCCCGCTGGCCGCACGAGCAGGGTCCACATGCGATCTTCAGTAGCGACCCGTACGTCGTGGGCATCGCCGCCCGGTTCCACGCTGAACCCGTCGTGGTCGATGCCGACCGGATCGCGGTACCGATCAGCGCCACCCAGATACGACAAGCGCCAGCCGATCACCTCGATCGACTGGCGCCTCCCGTGCGGGCCTGGGTCCAGGCCAACCTCATCTCGTAGCGGCAGGGTGCCGCCTCAGGTCACGTGCTGTGCCGCCTACTTGGGCTGGGGCAGTGTGCGCAGGTACGGCTTGACCGTCGTCCAGCCGCCGGGGAACAACGTCTCGGCCTCTTCGTTGGTGACGGCAGAACCGATGATGACGTCGTCGCCGTCCTTCCAGTTGCCAGGCGTGGCGACCTTGTGCTTCGCGGTCAGCTGGAGCGAGTC
>JANXUX010000084.1 GCA_025351965.1 Actinomycetes bacterium
GTCCGGGTGGTGGTGCTGCGCGCCGAGGGCAAGGGCTTCAACGCCGGCGTCGACATCAAGGAGATGCAGAACACGGTGGGCTTCGAGGCCCTGATCGGGGCGAACAAGGGCTGCTACGCAGCGTTCGCCGCGGTGTACGAGTGCCTGGTCCCGGTCATCGCCGCGGTCAACGGCTTCTGCGTCGGTGGCGGCATCGGCCTGGTCGGCAACGCCGACATCATCATCGCCAGCGACGACGCGTTCTTCGGCCTTCCCGAGGTCGATCGTGGTGCGCTCGGTGCGGCGACGCACCTGTCCCGCCTGGTCCCGCAGCACAAGATGCGCGCGATGGTCTACACCGCCACCACGGTGACGGCCGCCGAGCTGCAGCACTACGGCAGTGTGCACGAGGTCGTGCCGCGCAGCGAGCTGCGCGAGGCTGCGATGCGCGTCGCCCACATGGTGGCGGCCAAGTCGCCAACGGTGATGCGTGCTGCCAAGGAGTGCCTCAACGGGATCGATCTCTGGGACGTCAAGAAGAGCTACCGGTTCGAGCAGGGCTTCACGTTCGAGCTCAACCTGTCGGGCGTGGCCGACGAACTGCGTGACGACTATGTCGGCACCAACAAGGCCGGATCAGGCAAAGCCACCACGACTGGGGACAACACATGAGTCGCGACAAGCGCATCACCGAGGACGACGCCATCGCCTCGCTCTCCGACGGGATGACCATCGGCATCGGCGGTTGGGGCAGCCGGCGCAAGCCGATGAGCCTCGTGCGTGCACTGCTGCGCTCGCCGCTGAAGGACCTCACGATCGTGTCCTATGGCGGCCCCGACGTCGGTCTGCTCGCCGCCGCCGGCAAGATCCGCAAGGCCATCTACGGCTTCGTGTCGCTGGACTCCATCGCTCTCGAGCCGCACTGGCGCGCAGCCCGCCAGAGCGGCTCCATCGCCGAGCCGGTCGAGTACGACGAGGGCATGCTGCAGTGGGGGCTCTACGCCGGCTCGTTGCGCCTGCCGTTCCTGCCGACCCGCGCCGGACTCGGTTCCGGCGTCATGGACGTCAACCCGAACCTGCGCACCGTCACGTCGCCGTACGCCGACGGTGAGGAACTGCTGGCCGTGCCGGCCATCCGCCTCGACGCTGCGTTCGTGCACCTCAACCGCAGCGACCAGAGCGGCAACGCCCAGTTCCTCGGGCCCGACATCTATTTCGACGACCTGTTCCTCGGCGCCTGTGATCCGGGTCATCGCTACCTCAGCTGCGAGAAGATCGTCGACTCGGCTGATCTGCTCAAGGAGGGTTCGTTCCACACCCTGCGGATCAATCGGAGCATGGTCGACGGCGTCATCGAGGCACCCAACGGCGCGCACTTCACGACCTGCGAACCCGACTACGGCCGTGACGAGAAGTTCCAGAAGGCGTATGCCACGGCTGCCGCCGACCCCGACGACTGGGCAGCGTTCCAGCAGCGCTTCCTCTCCGGCAGCGAGTCCGACTACCAGTCCGCCGTGCAGCAGTGGAAGGCCGAACAATGAGCGACGTCACACCAACCGGCACATCGACCACACCGACGCTGGCAGACGTCGTCGTCATCGCCGCGGCCGAGGCGTTCCGTGGCGACGGCGAGATCTTCGCGAGCGGGATGGGCACCATCCAGACACTGGCGGCGCGCACCGCACGCAGCACGTTCGAGCCCGATCTGCTCGTCAGCGACGGCGAGGCGTTCTTCGTCGGCAACGAACTGCCCATCGGCGGCACCGACAAGGTGATCGAGGGCTGGATCCCGTTCCGCAGCGTGTTCGACACGGTCTGGGGCGGCCGCCGCCACGTGATGATGGGAGCCAGCCAGATCGACCGGTTCGGCAACACGAACATCGCGATCATCGGTTCGTTCTCCAAGCCCAAGGCGCAGCTGCTCGGTGTGCGCGGCGGTCCGGGCAACACGATCAGCCATGCGACCAGCTTCTTCATCCCCAAGCACACGACCAAGGTCTTCGTGCCCAAGGTCGACATGGTCAGTGGCCTCGGCTACGACAGCGTCGCCGGGCTCAGCGAGACGGCACGCAGGCACCACCGCCTGCCCCGCGTCGTCACCAACCTCGCCGTGCTCGACTTCGAGACGCCCGACCACTCGATGCGCCTCGTCAGCGTGCACCCCGGCGTGAGCGTCGCCGACGTGCAGGAGGCCACGGGCTTCGATCTCGTCATCCCCGCCGACGTGCCCGTCAGTCGGGCGCCGACAGCCGAGGAACAGATCGTCATCGACCGCCTCGACCCGCGCGGCCTGCGCCACCGTGAGGTGAGCTGACGTGGATACCGCCGTGAACACTCGGCTGCACACGTCGCTGTGCGACCTGATCGGTATCGAGTACCCGATCATCCAGACCGGCATGGGCTGGGTCGCCGGCGCCAGGCTGACCAGTGCAACCTCGAATGCAGGCGGCCTCGGCATCCTCGCCAGCGCGACGATGGACTTCGCCGAGCTGAAGTCGGCGATCGCCCAGGTCAAGAGCCGCACCGACAAGCCGTTCGGCGTCAACATGCGCGCCGACTCCGCCGACATCGGTGACCGGGTCAAGCTGCTCATCGACGAGCAGGTGCGCGTCGCCAGCTTCGCCCAGGCGCCGAAAGAGGCGCTGATCGCGCAGCTGCACGACGGGGGAGCGCTCGTCATCCCGTCGATCGGCGCCAAGCGTCACGCCGAGAAGGTGCTCCAGTGGGGCGTCGACGCAGTGCTCGTGCAGGGCGGCGAGGGCGGTGGCCACACGGGCTCCGTGCCGACGACGATCCTGCTCCCACAGGTCGTCGACGCCGTTGCCGGCAAGGTTCCCGTGATCGCCGCCGGCGGGTTCTTCGATGGCCGTGGCCTCGTCGCCGCGCTCGCCTACGGCGCAGCGGGCATCGCCATGGGCACGCGCTTCCTGTTGACCAGCGACTCCACGGTTCCGCAGTCCGTGAAGGACTTCTACCTCGCCCGCGCAGTCACGGACACCACCGTCAGCAAGCAGGTCGACGGTGTGCCCCACCGTGTGCTCAACACCGACCTGGTCAACCAGTTGGAGAGTGGGAGCGGCAAGTTGCTCGCCCTACCGCGGGCAGCGATCAACGCGCTGAAGTTCCAGAAGATGACCGGCACGCCCATCCGGGCGATGCTCAGCGAAGGTCTGGCGATGCGCACGAGCATGGACCTCAGTTGGGCCCAGATGCTCATGGCGGCGAACACACCGATGCTGCTCAAGGCCGCACTCGTCGACGGCAAGGTCGACAGCGGCGTCATGGCCAGCGGCCAGGTCGTGGGCGTCATCGACGATCTGCCGAGCTGCGCCGAGCTGATCGAGCGTGTCATGGCCGAGGCGGCGGCGGTGCTCGCCGATCTCGCCGGATGACGGCGCAGACCGTCCTCGACGGTGAGGGCGCGGTCCGTGCCGCCGTTGGTTCCCACCTCGGCACCAGCGAGTGGCTCGAGGTCACGGACGCGCACATCGCGGAGTTCGTGGCATCGACGGGCGACCCGACGTGTGCGTACTTCGCCGTGAGCCTGTCGAACATGTTCCTTCCCCAGATCGTCGAGGTCCGCGGGTACGCGCTCGGCGTCAACTACGGCACTCAGTCCGTGCAGCTCGGCACACCGCTGCAGGCCGGCGACCGCGTCCGTGGCAGCGCGAGCCTCGTCGATGTCGCCGATGTGAAGGCCGGCATCCAGACGACGATGGTCATCATCATCGAGCGCGACGCCGCCGGACTCGCCGATGCCGACCGCTGTGTGATCGAGTCCCTGTCGCGCTGGATGAACCCGGTTGCACCCACCCCCAAACCCACTGACGGAGCCTGAGATGACCGTGATGCAGATGTTCCGGATGGATGGCCAGGTCGCGTTCGTGAACGGCGCCGGTCGGGGGATCGGCGCGGCGAGCGCGCTGGCGCTGGCCGAAGCCGGGGCCGACGTCGCGATTCGTGCCCGCACCCTCAGCCAGCTCGAGGAGACCGCCGACGGCATCCGCGCGTTCGGTCGCCGTGCGCTGGTGCTGCAGGCGATCGAGGACGAGGGCGACGACATCGCTGCGCTCGACAGGGCGGTCGAGCACTTCGGATCACTCCACTCGCTCGTCAACGTCGTCGGCGGCGCGTTGCCCGGCCCGTTCCTGCGCGGCACCGACGAGAAGCTGAACGATGCGTTCGAGTTCAACGTGACGGGGCCGATCCGGATGATCCGCGCAGCTGTGCCGCACCTGCTCGAGTCCGGCGGAGGCTCCGTGGTCAACATCACGACGACGATGGCGCACCTCGTCGCCCGCGGGTTCAGCACCTACGGCACGGTCAAGGCCGCGCTCGATCACGCGACCCGGCTCATTGCCGCCGACCTCGCACCGCGTATCCGCGTCAACGCCGTGGCGCCCGGCTCGATCCACACCGAGTCGCTCGAGGTCATCATGCGCGACCCCGAGATCCGCAAGTCGATCGAGGATGCGACACCGCTGCGCCGGCTCGGCACGGCCGACGACATCGCGGCTGCGGTCTTGTACCTGTGCAGCCCGGCGTCGTCGTACATGACCGGCAAGACGCTGCACGTCGACGGCGGCCTGCGTATCCCCAACTTCGACATGGGGCTCCCCGACCTGTGATCGCAGATCGGTGAGCGGCGGATGACCGACGCAACCCCGGAGATCGCCGCCACGGTGGCCGAGACAACGACGCCACCCGCGGTGTCCGGTGAGGGCGGCGGCTCGCTGCGGATCTTCCGTCACCGAGATTTCGCGCTGTTCTTCACCGCAGCGGCGATCAGCAACGGCGGGACGTGGATGCAGCTCGTCGCCGTGCAGGCGCTCCTGTACGACCTCACCAGGAGCGGGACGTGGCTCGGTCTGTCCACCGTCGTCTCCCTCGTGCCGGCGCTGTTGTTGACCCCCTATGCGGGTGTGCTGGCCGATCGAGTGTCGCGTCAGACGATCCTCAAGCTGACCCAGGCGGTGCAGATGCTGATGGCGTTCGCGCTGTGGGCGATGTACGTCTCCGACGTCGTCACGCCACGGTGGATCGTGCTGATCGGCTTCGTCAACGGTGTCTCGACCGGGTTCCAGACCGCGGCCTGGCAGTCTTTCGTGCCGCTGCTCGTGCCGAATAAGGACATGCTCCAAGCGGTCCGACTGAACAGCGTGCAGTTCACGATGGCGCGTGCGATCGGTCCTGCACTCGGCGGCATCGTCGTCAAGCTGGGCGGCATCGGCTCGGCGATCATGGGCAACGCGATGACGTTCCTGCTCGTCATCGCCGCCCTGGTCGTCGTCAAGCCGCGCACGAACCTGACCCATGCTCGCGACCAACGTGTGATCGACGGTCTGAAGCAGGGGGCGCGCTACATCTGGGACCGGCGCGCGCTTCGGCTCGTCGTCTTCCTCGCGTTCGCCGCCTCGACGTTCGGGCAGTCGCTGCAGTACATCGCTTCAGCACTGTCCGAACGACTGTTCCACCATGACAGCGAAGGCAACGCCGGTCTGTTGACGGCGCTCGGGCTCGGTGCTCTCGTCAGTTCGGTCGTGACGATCAAGATGGGTGACCGTTTGCGGCGGTCGACGCAGGCGATGTCAGCGCTCGCCCTGTTCGCTGTCGCGATCTGCATCCTGCCACTCACGGACTCCTACACGGTCGGCCAGATCGCGTACTTCATCGCCGGCGTCGGCCATCTGCAGATCGCCGTGTCGCTGAACACCCTGATCCAGGGTGCGGTGCCTGACGAGTACCGAGGTCGGGCGCTGAGTTTCTACCTGCTCGGCGTGTTGGCCGGTATCCCGATCGGGACTCAGGTACTCGGCTCGCTGGGCGATGCGATCGGGTTCCGCCCGACCTTGTTCCTCGACGGTGCGGCGTTCGTCGTCGTGCTCGTCGCGCTGGTCGTGTCGGGCTGGTGGCGTGACCTCGACTCGACGCCCGACGAGATCGCCGAGGCGTTCGAGCAACGGTCGGCGGCGCGAGCCCAGTCGGCCTGACTGTCGCTCAGCCGAGGTACTCGATGCCCGTCATCTGCTCGGACACCGCCCACAGCTGGGTCGCCACGTCGCGCTTGTGGCTGTACGCGCTGGAGTGCACCTTGGTCGGGAAACCGCGCGTCTGACCGATGCCGTCGGGGCCGTAGTAGTCGGCGCCCTTGGCCGCTGGATCGGTTGCTGCGCGCAGCGTCGGCAGCGCACCCATCGTCGCCGACTGCATCACCACGTTGGCCACGGGCTGCATCGTCTTCATCAGAAAGCCTGCGTCACGGGCGAGTTCGGTGGACGCGCCGCCCGGATGGCAGGCGAGCGCGATGGTGCCTGCCGACGACGCCGTGAGTCGGCGTTGGAGCTCGTAGGTGAACAACAGGTTGGCGACCTTGCTCTGGCCGTAGCGCAGCCAACGCCGATAGCTGTCGTCGGCGTTCAGGTCGTCGAACACGATGCGACCCATACGGTGCCCTTGGCTGCTGACGCTCACGATGCGTGCGGCCGGAGCGGCATCGAGCGTGTCGATGAGCAGCCCGGTCAGTGCGAAGTGGCCGAGGTGGTTGGTGCCGAACTGCATCTCGAAGCCGTCAGCGGTACGGGTCAGCGGGAGTGCCATCACGCCGGCGTTGTTGATCAGCAGGTCGAGCTGCTCGACCGTGTCCTTGACCGTGGCCGCAGCGGCGCGGACCGATGCGAGGTCGGCGAGATCGAGTTCGAGGATCTCGACCTCGGCATCGGGTGCGGCTGAGCGGATCCGGTCCCGAGCAGCCTGGGCCTTGGTCGGGTTGCGGCAGCCGAGCAGCACCTTCGCGCCACGCTGAGCGAGCGCCCGGGCGGCCTCGTAGCCGATGCCCGAGTTGGCGCCGGTGACCAGCGCTGTGCGTCCGGATTGATCGGGGATGTCGGTCTCGGACCACTTCGGCTCGCTCATCAGAGCATCCTGTCACGTATGGTCGCCGATCATGAGCGCGATCGCACCCTCCGCCTCGGCCACCTCCGCACAGCCGCGATTCCCCCTCGACCTGACCCGTCGAATGGTGGAGCGGCTGCGGAGTGGGACCACCGACACGGCCGAGCATGCGATGACCGAACCGGCGTCGGTTTTCACCGATCCGGTGCTCCACGCTCGCGAACGTGAGGTCCTGTTCCGTCATGGGGCCCACGTCGTTGGATTCGAGGGCGAGCTGCCCTTACCCAACACGTACATCACCAAGGAGGTCGCTGGTGTGCCCGTGCTCGTCACCCGCGACGGCGACGGCGTGTTGCACGCCTTCCTCAACGCCTGTGCGCACCGCGGCGCACAGGTGGCAGAGGGTTGCGGCGACGCCCGGCGGTTCACGTGTCCGTATCACGCGTGGGTGTTCGACGGCCAGGGCTCGCTCGTTGGTCAACCGGAGTCATGGGCGTTCGTCGATCTCGACCGGTCCACACTGTCGCTGCAACCCCTGCCGCTCGCCAGCATCCACGGATTGCTCGTCGTCGGCCTCTCCGCCGACGTGGACCCTGCAGCGGCGTTCGCTCCGATCGCCGACGAACTCGAGCCCTACGGCTACCAGCACCACGAGATCGTGACCACGGAGACGTACCACCTCCGCTGCAACTGGAAGATCAGCGTCGACGTCAACCTCGAGGCGTATCACGTCAAGTTCCTCCATCGGGATTCGCTGAGCCACTTCGTCACCAACAATGCCGTGCACGACACCTTCGGTCGCCATGCGCGATGGGCCTTCCCGACGTTCGCCGATCCAACGCTCTTCGACGCTCCCGAAACAGAGTGGCCGGAGCCCGCGCCGATGACGCTGGTGCACATGTTCTTCCCGAGCTGCGTGATCCTCGAGACGCCGACGAGTGCGCAGCTGCTGCGGATATACCCTGGCGCGTCGCCCGGCGAATCGACGGTCGAGATCACTGAGGCGAGCTTGCGTCCAATCGCCTCCGAGGCCGAGCGCGACGCCCGTCGCCAGGGTGCCGGCTTCACCGCGAAGCTCCTCGGCGGCGAGGATTTCCCGGTCGCCGAGCAGTGTCAGCGAGGTGCCGAGGCGGGTCTCGAGCGTTTCGTTTTCGGCACCGTCGAGCCAATGGTGCAGCACTGGCACACCCAATGGCGCGAGGCCGTCGCGGACAGCTGAGTCCACGCCCGCCGACCCGTCACCGATCGATCCATCAGGGGAATCCACCATGGTCATGTTGTCCTACAGCCGAGCGATCGCCGACAATGCCGATCGACATCCACACCGCGTCGCCATCACGTGTGCCTCCGATGCGGTGACGTGGGCCGGCCTCGAGCGGCGCACCAACCGGCTCGCCCGCGCCTATGCCGGCCTGGGCGTCACCGAGGGCTCGTTCGTCACGGTCGGGTTGCCCAACTCGATCGCGTTCTACGAGGCCTGCATCGCGGCGTGGAAGCTCGGCGCGACCCCTCAGCCGATCAGCTACCGATTGCCCGATCGTGAGCGACAGGCCATCGTCGAGCTCGCCGACTCGGCCCTCGTCGTTGGTGCGGATCCTGCTTCGCACCCGGGCCGCACGGTGATCCCCGCCGGCTACGTGCCGGACCCGTCGATGGATGACTCACAGCTGCCCGACGTCATCACTGCACACTGGAAAGCGCCGACGTCGGGCGGGTCCACGGGACGACCGAAGCTGATCGTCGCCGCTGATCCGGGCGTGACCAACACCGAGGTCCAGGGCAACGGGATGCGGCGCGACGGTTGCGTGATCGTGCCCGGTCCGCTGTACCACAACGCCCCGTTCAGCTTCTCCGCCGGAGCGCTGATGCAGGGCAACCACGTCGTGATCCTGCCCAAGTTCGACGCCGAGGCCACACTCGCTGCAGTCGCCGAGCACCGCCCCGACTGGATGCTGCTGGTGCCGACGATGATGCAGCGCATCACCCGGTTACCCGACGACGTGCGCGACCGCTATGACGTCAGCTCGCTGCAGACCGTGTGGCACATGGCGTCGCCGTGCCCGCCGTGGTTGAAGGAGGCGTGGATCGACTGGCTCGGCGGCGAGAAGATCTTCGAGCTCTACGCCGGCACCGAGGCCCAATCCGTCACGGTCGTGCGCGGAGACGAGTGGATGACGCACCGCGGCACGGTCGGCAAGCCGGTCTTCGGCGAGATGCGGATCCAGGACCCCGAGACGTACGCGGTGCTACCGGCCGGTGAGGTCGGCGAGGTGTTCATGCGCACCGGTAGCGATCGACGCACGTACGAGTACATCGGCGCCGACGCGCGCATCAGCCCCGACGGCTGGGAGAGCCTCGGCGACATGGGATACATGGACGCCGACGGGTACCTGTACCTCGCTGATCGGCGCAGCGACATGATCCTGTCCGGCGGGGCGAACATCTACCCGGCCGAGATCGAGGCCGCGATCGACGAGCACCCGGCCGTGGTGTCGTGTGCAGCCATCGGTCTGCCCGACGAGGATCTCGGCAACCGTATCCACGCCGTCATCCAGATCAGCGAGCCGATCGACACCGACGAACTGCGCACGTTCCTGGCCGAGCGCCTGGTGCGTTACAAGATCCCGCGCACGTTCGAGTTCGTCACCGAGGAAGTCCGCGGCCACGACGGCAAAGTCCGCCGCAGCGCCCTCCGCGACACCCGCAGCTGATCCCGCGCGCACCAGAATGCCCTGAGAGAGGTCATCGAGGTCAGGCGATTGCGCCGGCGGCGCGCAGCACGGCGAGGTCGTCGGGGGTGAGGCCCAGCTCGGTGGCGAGGACCTCGTTGGTGTGCTCGCCGAGCCAAGGAACGCGGGTCTCGGGGCCTTCGGCAACGGCGCTCATCTTGACCGGGTTGCCAGGGGAGATGACCCGCTCGGCGACGCCGTCGACGCGCGGGATCTCGACCAGCATGTTGTGCGCGGCGACGTGCGGATCGTCGATGACCTGCTGCGCGTTGAGGCACGGGCCTGCGGCAACGCCCGCTTTGGCGAGCAGCTGACACGCATCGATGTTGGTCATCGACGCCGCCCACTCGCCGACGCCGGCACGGATGGCTTCGATGTTCTCGCGCCACAGCGGGCGGGTCGCGAAGCGTGGTTCGGTCGTCCACTCCGGCTTGCCGATCAGTTCGGCGAGGCGGGCGAACTCGTGCTCGCGCCCGATCTGGATCATGAACCAGCCGGTGCCCGCCTCGAAGCCGTCGAGGATCATGTTCAGGCCCTTGCCGGGCTCGGGCCGCTCGCCCATGCTCCAATAATTGACGACCACGTCGGCGAAGGAAACCATTGCGTCGAACATCGCGATGTCGACGTACTGACCGATGCCGGTCGCATCGCGTTGACGCAGCGCGGCCAGCACACCGATCACGCCGAACAGCGCGGTGCCGATGTCACCCAACGCGCCCACCGGGCTGATCGCCGGCGGCTGGCCAGGCTGACGCTTCCAGTCGTAGAGACCGCTCATCGCCTCGGCCACGCCGGCGTAAGCGGGCCAGCCGTCGTACGGCGTCGGTGTCGTGTTGCCGAACCCGCTGATCGAGAGGTAGATCGCCGCCGGGTGCACCGCACGGATGTCCTCGTAACCGAGACCCATCTTGGCGAGTGCTCCACCTTTGAAGTTCTCGGCGACGATGTCGAACTTCGGTGCGAGACGCAGGATCAGGTCGCGTCCGGCGTCACTCTTGAGGTCGACGCAGATCGAGCGTTTGTTGAGGTTGTTGCGCATGAAGGTCGCGCCGATGTTGCGGCCCTGCGGATCCTTCATCGCCGGCATCGAGCCGCGGCCGAGATCACCGCCCTTGGGGTGCTCGACCTTGACCACCGTTGCCCCGAGCCGGGCGAGCAGCTGCGTGGCGTAGGGAAGCGCCTGCATCTGCTCGAGGGCGAGGATGCGTACCCCGTCGAGGGGCTTTCCGTTGGCCAGTGCTCCGGCGTTGGCGATGTCTCCGAGCTGCATCGCGCCACCGTATCTGACGGGTCGTCAGATCTCCGGAGCCGACTCGTGCGGTCGTCAGCTCTGCGGCACGACGGATTCAGCGGCCGCCGGAAACGTCGAGGAACGCGCCGGTCGTGTAGCTGGCAGCATCGCTGCACAACCAGATCACAGCGGCGGCGACCTCTGCTGCGCTGCCGGTGCGCTGCATCGGGATCATCGTGCGCATCCGCTCGGTGCGCCCGGGGGCGAGGTCACGGTCGAAGTCGGTCACGATCAGGCCAGGGCGAACCGCGTTGACGCGGATGCCCTGGGTCGCGACCTCCTTGGCCAACCCGGTGGTCATCGTCTCGAGCGCGCCCTTCGAGGCTGCGTAGTGCACCCACTCGCCGGCGCCGCCGAGCACGGCAGCCTTGGACGTGATGTTGACGATGTTGCCACCACGTCCGCCGTGGTCGGTCGACATGTGCGCGACCGCAGCCTGCGCATACAGGAACGGCGCAGTGATGTTCACGGCCCAGAGCCGGGTCAGCATTTCGGCGCCGACGATGTCGATGCCGCCGTACGCGCCGCCACCGCCGGCGTTGTTGATCAGCGCATCGACGCGGCCGAACCGGTCGAGCACCGCGGCGAACGTGGTCGCCGCCGATGCCGAATCAGCGGCATCGGAGCAGATCGCGATCGACGCGTGTCCGGCCGCAACGAGGTCGTCGGCGGCCTGTTGGCTGGTCTCGTAGGTGATCGCGACGTCGTACCCGGCGGCAGAAGCCGCCACGGCGATGCCGGCCCCGATCCCGCGTGAACCACCGGTGACGAGCATGACGGGCGACGACATGGCGCGAGTGTACGACGCCCTGTTCGCGCGCCCCAGGCGAGTTTCCGGGAGGGCCCGCCGAGTCAGGCCGTGACGTCGATGACGAGAGCGCTGATGCCGGCCTCGATCGGGCCGGTGCCGAACGTGGCCACCAGCGCTGTCGTCGCCGCTGCGGTTGCCTCGGCCAGGCAGCCGCGGCGCTCCAGCTCGTTGCGCAACGGGGTGCCGTGGCAGAACGCGATCGCGACGTCTTCAGCGCTGTCGGATCGGCTGCGGTGTCCGACCTGTTCGATCGAGGGCGGGTCGGTGAAGCCGCCGGCGCGGAGGTCGGCGGAGATGGTGTCGCGATCGTGGTAGCCGTGTGGTGTGCGCTCGAAGAACTGCACCGGGTCGTCGACGCAGACGGTGTTCACACCTTCCATCGCGACGCGGGCGAAGTCGTTGACCGCCAAGGATTCCCAGACGTTGAACAGCAGACGGCCGCCGGGCTCGAGGACGCGACGCATCGAGGCGAATGCTTCCGCCTTGGGCTGGAAGAACATCACCCCGAACTGGCACACGACGACGTCGAACGCTGCATCGTCGAAGGGCAGCGACATCACGTCGGCCTGCTCCCAGCGCACCGGCCGGGCTGTTCCGACATCCATGGCCCGTTCGAGCATGCCTGGGTTGAGGTCGGTCGCCGTGATCGACACGCTGTCCGGCAACGTCGCCGCCAATTCCCTGGTGACCACGCCGGTGCCGGCTGCTATTTCGAGGATCGAGCCCTCGGACTGACCGCCCAGGCGCTCGCCGAGATCGCGGGCGTAGGGCACGAAGATCAACGGCACGAAGCGCTGCTCGTAGACGTCCGGCACGGAGCCGGAGAAAGTGCGATCGGACTCCGGAGTGCTCACCTTCGAACGGTACACGCGCCGTCGTCGCGACGACAGGAGATGTGTGCCCGAACCGCCCTACAGTTACGAGATGCGTGTCGCCGTGCTCCTCGTCGTTGCTGCGATCTCGGGGGCCGCGTGCAGCTCGACCGGCACCTCGACCCCGTCCACCACGACCCCGGCCAGTTCGAGCGCCGTCGCCACAACGGCCATCACGACCGATGTCGTCTCGACCGACGTCGTCACGACCGTGACGGATCCGCCGTCCACCGAGCCGGTGATGACAGAGCCGCCGTCCACCGACCCAACGGTGACCGATGCACCGACCGCGTCCACGGATTCAACGGTCCCCGAGCCCACCGATTCGGTGCCGGCCGACCGACCCTTCGACGTCTTCGTCCCAACGACGTACGACGCCTCGAGGCCAACCCCGTTGGTGCTGTTGCTGCACGGCTACTCAGCGACCGGCGCCGTGCAGGAGGCCTACTTCGGACTGCAGCCGCTGGCCGAGCAGCGCGGCTTCTTGTACGTGCACCCCGACGGCACGACGGATGCGCGGGGCAACCAGTTCTGGAATGCAACGAACGCATGCTGCGGGTTCAACAACGACGTCGACGACTCGGCCTACCTGATGTCGATCATCCACCAGGTCGAGCGCGACTACAACGTCGACCGCAAGCGCATCTTCCTGATCGGTCATTCGAACGGTGGGTTCATGTCCTACCGGATGGCCTGCGACCACGCCGACACCATCGCCGCGATCGTGAGCCTGGCAGGTGCGACGTTCGCCGACGCGTCGCGGTGCTCGCCATCAGAGCCGGTGAGCGTGCTGCAGATTCATGGCACGGCCGACGCCACGATTGCCTACGACGGCGGGAACATCGTCGGTCAGAACTACCCGGGCGCACCGAAGTCGGTCATGACGTGGGCCACGTACGACGGCTGCACACCGACGCCCGTCCCGTCCGCAGAAACCCTCGATCTCGCATCGCAGATCGACGGCGCGGAAACCTCGGTCGAGACGTTCGCAGGTTGCTCGACCGGCATCGACGTCGAGCTGTGGACCGTCGCGGGCGGCCCGCACACGCCGGCGTTGTCGGCCACCTTCGCGCCGAGCGCGATCGACTTCCTGCTCTCGCACCCCAAGCCTTGACGGAGGTCGGTGGCGTCGTCAGGCGTCGACGACAGCGAGCTCGACGGGTGGCCGTTCCGGACCAGTCGGCACGTCCTCGGCCCAGCCCAGACACATCACGTTGATGATGCGCACGTCGGGTTCGAATCCGCAGAGCGCGAGAACGCGCGGCGAGTCGATGAGCGGCGCCGTTCCCCAGTAGCTGGCCAGGCCGAGTGCCGTTGCTCCGAGCAAGACGTTCTGGATGCCGGCCGCGACGGCGTCGCGATTCTCGTCGTGGCGACTCGGGTTGTCATCCGCAGCAGCGCCGATGACGAGCACGGCCGGCGTGCGGGTGTACTTCGTCAGCGTCTTCGCACGCTTGCCCTCGTCGCCGTAGTCACGGTCGTTCATGTCTGCGACGAACGCCTCGCCGAGCCGGTTGCGGCCCGTGCCGGTGAACAGTGCGAACCGCCACGGCCAGGTGCGCTTGTGGTTCGGGGCCCACTGCGCCAGCGCACAGAGCTGCTCGACGATCTCGGTCGGCACCTCGCGTGAGCTGTCGACGAGCATGCTCGTGCGGCGCGAACGGATGAGCTCGGACAGGTCGTCGAACGTCGTCGTCATGGGTGCACTATGCCCGCCCCGTGCGCAGGTTCCAACCGCATCGGGCTCCAGCGTCGAGGATAGGTTGGGGCGGTGACGACCGGGGACAGGAACAGTACGGACACGACGGCGGGCGGCTTCGGTGGTGAGGACTTCGCCGGACGGATCGGTCGCACGATGGCCGGCTCGCAGAACGACTGGCCGATGCCGCCAACCCCACCGGCCGGTGCGCCGAACATCGTTTTCGTGCTCGTCGACGATGTCGGGTTCTCCGACATCGGCTGCTTCGGCAGCGAGATCAACACTCCGCACCTCGACCGACTGGCCGCCGAGGGCGTGCGTTTCACGAACTTCCACGTCAACCCGATGTGCTCGCCGACGCGTGCCTCGCTGCTCACCGGGCTGAACGCACATGCGGCCGGGATGGGCCACATCGCCCAGGACGATCCGGGCTTCCCCGGCTACCGCGCCGAGATCGCGACGAACGTTGCCACGGCCGCCGAGATCCTGCGTGGAGCGGGATACGCCACGATGATGGTCGGCAAGTGGCACCTCTGCCGTGACGCCGACATGTCGTCCGGCGGTCCTCAGCACGGCTGGCCCTGCCAGCGCGGGTTCGACCGCTACTACGGCATCCTCGAAGCCTTCACGAACCTCCATCAGCCGCACCGCCTGGTCAAGGACAACCACGTCGTCGAGATCGACCGCTTTCCCGACGACTACTTCCTCACCGACGACCTGACCGAGAAGGCGATCCGGATGATCCGCGATCGCGCGGCGTCACGGCCCGGGCAGCCGTTCTTCCTCTACATGGCGCACCCTGCGGCACATGCGCCGCTCGTCGCCAAGGCTGCCGACATCGCCCGCTATCGCGACGCGTACGACGGTGGATGGGACGAGATCCGGATCAGCCGTCACGCCCGCCAGCTGGAGTTGGGCATCATCCCGCCCGGCACGCCGCTGCCGCCGCGCAACAGCGAACCCGGAGACGACGTGCAGGCCTGGGACGACCTCACCGACGACGAGCGCACGGTCTACGCCCGCTATATGGCCGTCTACGCGGCGATGGTCGACGAGATCGACCAGAGCGTCGGCCGGCTGCGCGAGGCGCTGGAGGAGACGGGGGAGTGGGACAACACGATCCTCGTCTTCCTGTCCGACAATGGCGCGAGCCGAGAGGGTGAGTCGACGGGGACGACCAACTACTTCGGCCACCTCGGCTTCGGCGACGTCGTCGACCGGGTCGCCAAGGACCTCGCCCGGCTCGACGAGATCGGCGGGCCGACGACGATGACCCACTACCCACGCGGATGGGCGATGGCCAGCAACACCCCGTTCCGGATGTACAAGCGCAACACCCACGCCGGCGGGCATCAGGTGCCGTGCGTGTGGAGTTGGCCGAAGGGTCTCAGCGGCTCGGCCGGCGAGATCCGGACCCAGTACGGCCACTGCATCGACGTGCTGCCGACGGTGCTCGCCCTGGCCCGGATCGAGACACCGACCGAGCGCAACGGCGCGCCGCTCAAGGCGATGAACGGCGCAAGCATGGTCGGCGTGCTCCACGACGCCCATCACGGCGAGGTGCGCGAGGAGCAGTACTACGAAATGGAAGGCCACCGCGGCTTCTATCGCGACGGCTGGGAAGTCGTCACCAACCGCAGGCCACGCACGAAGTTCACCGACGCCGACTGGGAGCTCTACGACCTGCGCACCGACCCGACCGAGACCGAGGACCTCGCCGCAGCTCACCCCGAACGTGTCGCCGAGATGTCCGCGGCGTTCCACGAGGCCGCCGTTGCCAACCAGGTCTATCCCCTCGACGAGGGATCGGGTTGGCGGTGGCTGGCCCGACCTCCCAAGGACGACGTGTTCCACGAGCCGGTCACCATCTGGGCCGGTACCCCGACCCTGGAGCGGATCCGTAGTGGCAGTCTGGTCTGGCAGCGCACGTGTGTCGTGACCGCTGACTTCGTCCATGCGTCCGGCGACGAAGGCGTCGTCGTCTCCCACGGTGACCAGGGCGGTGGCTACACGCTCGAGGTCGAAGCGGCCGAACTGTGGTTCGTGCACAACGACGGCCACGGTTCGACCCAACGCAACTCGGCGGGACCACTGACGCCCGGCGATCACCGGGTCACGCTCACCCTCGGTGGACCCGGAGGTGGGCGGTGGATCGTGTCGGTCGCGGTCGACGGTGAGCAGCGGCTCACCGACCTCGATCGCACGATGCTCTGGCCGATGGCGCCGTTCACCGGCATCTCGATCGGCATCGATCGTGGGTCTCCGGTGGACTGGCAGCGCTACGCGCGCAGCGGTCCGTTCCCCTACACCGGCCGGCTGCGATCGGTCCGCTACGAGCCCGGCGACCTCGCCCCCGACGCCGGAGCGCGCTTCGTCGACTTCGTCCGCGACATCGGTGCCCGCTACGAATGACGGTCGGTGTTCGGCCGTCGAATCATGCCCCACATGTGCGGCCCGTCGAGAGGGACGTCCCACTCGCTGCGCACCGTGAAGCCATGGTGGGAGTAGTAGGCGACGTTCTCGACCGTCTCGGTCTCCAGGTACAGCGGCAGACCGTCACGGTCACAGGTCTCCATGATCGGCGCCATCACCATGGCACCCAGACCCTGGCGCTGCCAGTGCGGGTGGGTGCCGAGCAGGTTGAGGTACCAGTGCACCTCGGGCGGGGTGTTGGCCTGCATGAGCGGCCCGATCACGGCGAACTTGGCCAGGCGTTCAGGCGTGTGCGGGCTGTTCTCGGGTGACGGCGAAGCGACCGCCACGGCCGACGGAGTCTGAGGAATGAACGCCGCGACCGCGACGCAGTCATCGGTCGTGAACGTCGAGTCATAGGTCAGCCAACGACGGAACAGCGGCTCCATCACCGCACCGTCACCGGCGTAGTACTCGTCGTCGTCGGGATAGAACCAGCGCATCACCGGGTCGGTGGCGAAGGCGTGCATCGCCGTCCGGCACAGTCGGGGGAGGTCGGCGAGGGTGGCCGTGCGGACGACGCTCATCGGGTTCGATTCGATTCGATTCGGTTCGGTTCGGTTCGGTGACGTGTCGGTGACGTGTCGGGCGCTACAACCGCTCGATGATGGTGACGTTGGCCTGGCCGCCGCCTTCGCACATCGTCTGCAGGCCGTACCGACCGCCGGTGCGCTCGAGTTCGGCGAGCAGCGTCGTCATCAACCGGGCACCGGTTGCGCCGAGCGGATGGCCGAGGGCGATCGCCCCACCGTTGACGTTCACCTTGGCGTGGTCGAAGCCGGTCTCGCGCATCCAGGCCAGCACCACCGGGGCGAACGCCTCGTTGATCTCGACCAGGTCGATGTCGTCGACGGTCAGGCCGGTGCGCTGCAGCGCGCGCAACGTCGCCGGGATGGGCGCCGACAGCATCATGATCGGGTCGTCGGCCATCACGCTGATGTGGTGGATGCGTGCACGCGGCGTGAAGCCGTGATCCTTGACCGCCTGCTCGTTGGCGATGAGCAGCGCTGCCGACGCATCGCTGATCTGGCTGGCACACGCGGCGGTCAACTTGCCCTCGGGCATCAGCGTCTTCAGCGACCGGATTTTCTCCCAGTTCGGCTCGCGTGGGCCCTCGTCGAAGGCGAGCCCGTTCAGCGGCGCGATCTGACCCTCGAACCGGCCCTCGGCGCGGGCGCGGATCGCCCGGGTGTGGGACTCGACGGCGAACTCCTCCATGTCGTCGCGCGTCAGGTTCCACTTCGTGACCATCATCTCGGCGCCGACGAATTGGTCGACTGCGCCTGCGCCGTACCGGTTGACCCAGCCGGTCGATCCGGTGAACGGGTCTTCGAACCCGTATGCCTGGCCGGCGGTCATCGCCGAGGAGATCGGGATCATGCTCATGTTCTGCACGCCACCGGCGACGACGAGGTCCATCGTCCCGCTCATCACGGCCTGGGCGGCGAAGTGCACGGCCTGCTGGGCCGAGCCGCACTGGCGATCGATGGTGGTGCCGGGCACGTGCTCGGGCAGCCCGGCGGTGAGCCAAGCGGTGCGCGCGATGCACCCCGACTGGGGTCCGATGGAATCGACGTTGCCGAAGATGACGTCGTCGACAGCGTTGGGATCCACGCCCGTACGCTCCATCAGCGCCGTGATGCTGTGCGCGCCGAGGTCGGCGGGATGGACCGTGCTGAGCGAGCCGCCGCGGCGACCAACGGGGGTACGGACGGCATCGACGATGAATGCTTCAGGCATGTTTCCGAGGCTACTGATCGGGGCCGAGTTCGGACCCTTCGGACGTCGTCGGAGGTCGCAGACCATCTCGTCAGCCTGTGGGCGACGCCGGCTACTCCTTCGGTGACTTCAGCTTGAAGTACAGCGTGACCAGGCCGAGGATCACGGCGATGATCAGGATCGTGCGCAGGATCCACAGGATCGTGCCCACCAGCGCACCGAACAGGAACCAGACGACGATCGCGACGACCACCCAACCAATGACCGTCGCGAGGATGGAGCGGGCACTGCGACTGTTGGCCATGCCCCGAGTATGTCAGCCGATCTGGACGAACTCGACCCAGTTGCCGTCCGGATCGGCGACGATGCCGATGGTGACGCCGGGACGGAGCACCGTCAGTGGCACGGGAACCGTGTGGCCGGCGGCTGCGCAGGCGTCGAGGACCTCGGCGATGTTGGTCACCGCGATCGTCCAGTAGCGGTAGCCGGTCGCTCCGGCGATGCCCCCGGGTGGCGCCACAGCGGGTGGAGCCGTCGCAGGGTCGATCAGCTTGATCACGCTGGTCCCGCACTGCAGGCGGTACATCGTGCCGCCGCCGGGCAGCGCCATCTCCCCGGCCACGGGGAGGCCGAGCGTGTCACGGTAGAACGCCAGAGACGCCTCGATATCGGTGACGACGATGCCGAGGTCGATCGAGTCCTTGGCCAGCTGAACCGTCATGAGCGACCAGTCATCAGGCGACCAGTCATCGAGCGACCAGTCGTCGAGCAAACGGTCATCGGGCGACGATGACGGAGCTGCCGTGGCCGAACAGGCCCTGATTGGCGGTGATGCCGACCGTGGCGCCCTCGACCTGACGTTCGCCGGCCTGCCCGCGCAACTGCCAGACGAGCTCGCAGACCTGCGAGATCGCCTGGGCAGGAATGGCCTCACCGAAGCACGCCAGCCCGCCGCTCGGGTTGACGGGGATCCGCCCGCCGATGGTGGTCGCTCCAGAGCGCAACAGGCCCTCGGCCTCACCCTCGGCGCACAGGCCGATGTGCTCGTACCAGTCCAACTCGAGCGCGGTCGACAGGTCGTAGACCTCGGCCAGGCTGATGTCCTCCGGCCCGATGCCTGCCTGCTCGTACGCACTCCACGCAATGGAGTCCTTGTACTTGCGGTCCGGCGCGGGCACAACGGCGGTCGAGTCGCTGGCGATGTCGGGCAACTCCAACACGCTCTGCGGGTACCGCGGCGTCACGGTGCCGACGGCCTTGACCCGACACAGCGCCTCGGCGTTGCTGTTCTCGGCGAGCGCCCGGTGCTTGCGTGCGAACTCCATACTGCAGACGATCATCGCCGCAGCGCCATCGCTGGTCGCGCAGATGTCGAGCAAACGCAACGGATCGCTGACGACGGGACTGTTGATGACGTCCTTGATCGTGTTGACCTTTTTGAATCGGGCGTTCGGGTTGTTCAACCCGTGCTTGCTGTTCTTGACTTTGACCTGGGCGAAATCAGCAGCGGTGGCGCCGTACATGTCCATCCTCCGGCGGGCGAACAGGGCGAAGTAGACCGGGTTCGTGGCGCCGAGCACGTGGAAGCGCTGCCAGTCCGGGTCGGCCTTGCGGTCACCGCCACCGACGGGTGCGAAGAAGCCCTTCGGCGTCGTGTCGGCCCCGATGACGAGCGCGACGTCGCAGAACCCGGCCAGGATCTGGGCGCGAGCCGAGTCGAGGGCCTGCGCGCCGGACGCGCAGGCGGCGTAGTTGCTGCTGATCCGCACGCCGTTCCATCCCAGCTTCTGGGCGAACGTGGCTCCGGCGATGAAGCCCGGGTAGCCGTTGCGGATCGTGTCCGCGCCGGCGACGTACTGGATGTCCCTCCACTGGATGTTCGCGTCGGCCAGTGCGGCCCGGGCGGCGACCATGCCGTACTCGGTGAAATCACGGCCCCACTTGCCCCACGGGTGCATGCCCACACCGAGGATCGCGATGTCCTTGTCGCCGCTCATGCCGCGCCTCCTGCATCGGTCGTGGTGGCGGTTCCGGTCGTGGTGGACAACGGTGTCGCCGGAGCCCAGACGTAGACCATGTACTCGTGATCTGCGTCGCGGTGCGACACGTCGAGCTCGAGCTGCATCTCCATACCGACCTGCAGGTCGACGGCGAGGATGCCGGTCGCGACCTTGCCGAGCACGACGATGCCCTCGGCCTCCAGCTCGACCGCAGCGAGCGCGTACGGCTCGAACGGGTCGGTTGCCACGTAGGGCGGCGGGGGTGTATAGCGGTTCTCGGTGTAGCTCCAGACCTTGCCGCGCCGCGAGAGCGGCGTCGAGTCGAGCGTGGTCGAGTCGCAGAACGGGCTCGGGCAGTCGCCGTTGCGGGGCGGGAAGACGAAGGTTCCGCACAGCGGGCACTTCGAGCCGATCAGGTGCGGCGCGTCCACGTCGTCGGTGAACCAGCCCTCGATGATCGGGACACGGGTCAACGTCGATGCGACTGGAGAGGTATCTGACACGGCGTCAGATTACATGGACGAGGTCCGGGAACACCTTGCCGACGCGCTCGACGAGGTACTCGCCGTAGGTGCCGTCGAAGTCGAACACGCTGCGGCCGTCCCACCGTGCGGCTTCGTCGGCTTCGTCGGCTTCGTCGGCGAGTGGCAGCGGCTCGACGTGGGCGTCCCAACTCGGGTCGAAGAAGAACGGGAACGACAGGCGGTCGCGCCCGCTCGTGTTGCGGACCCGGTGTGGCGTCGAGCGGTAGCGGCCTCCCGTCATCCGTTCGAGCATGTCGCCGATGTTGCAGACGAACGAGTTCGCAACGGGCTCGACGTCGACCCATCCCGAGCGTGCCCGGACCTGCAAGCCGCCGCGATCGTCCTGGGCCAGCATCGTCAGCAGTCCGTAGTCGGTGTGCTCGGCGACGCCCCACGCGCCGGCGCCCCACGCGCCGGCGCCGGTGACGGTCGGTGCGGCGTTGTCGGGGTAGTGGAAGATGCGGAACAGCACGGTCGGGTCCGCCGTGAGGTGCGTGCGGAACCAGTCGTCGGGCAGGCCGAGCCCGACGCCGATCAACGACATCAGACGGTGACCGAGTCCGGTGAGGGCGGTGATCCACTCGAGAACGTCGGCGCGCAATGCCGGCACATCTGCGGGAAACAGGTTGCGGCCGTGCAGCGGCAGTCCGGCGGCGACGCGTGGATCCGTGTCGTTCAATTGCTCGCCGAAGTAGATGCCCTCCTTGCGGTCGGGTACGCCGTTGGTGACCTCACCGCCGAGCGGGAACCAGCCCCGCCATGCACGGCCGGCGACGGGCATCGCGATCGCCGCCTTGGTGCCTTCGGGCAGTGCGAAGAACGCACGCGCCGAGGCGTCGAGGCGGTCGAACAATTCGGAGCTGATCCCGTGGCCGATGACGCTGAAGAAGCCCGTCTCGCGACATGCGCGGTCGATCTCGCCAGCGACCTCGGCAACGCGTCCGCGTGCATCTGGATCGTCGATGCGCGTGAGGTCGATCACCGGAACGGCCGTGGTCATGGCCCAACCATGGCACAGACGGTGCCTGCTTCTCGACGACGCAGCAGCGGTCTCAGCTTCGGGCTCCGACGTACGGTGGAGTAGAACGACCCCAGGGATGAATGATCAGGGGGATTGCGAGATGGGTGCAGAATCGTTGGCCGAGGCCACGGCCGGTGCGGTGAGCAACTTCAGCTCGTCGTTCATGCTCGACGGTGCGACATACAAAAAGGGTGCGCAGCTCGGCTTCCAGGGCATCGACTTCTACTTCGCCGGACGATGCGGCGTGCTGGGAGATGTCGATGCCGACGTCGCAACCGCCGCCCTCGCGTTCTTCGCCCCGGACACGGTGCGCGCAGCGTGGGACAACAGCCGCGACGTGATGTCACGTGTCGAGGCAGGCGCGGCCTTCGCCGGATGTCTCGAGCAGTGGGCTGCGGACCACCTCGGTGACGACGTCGACTGGGTCCGCCTCTCCGAGCTCGCCCGCGAGGTCGCGGCCGCCGCGACCGTCGCCGGCGCACCGCTGTTCGCCGCCTGGCGGGCCGCACCGCAGCCGTCGGACCCCCGGGCCGACGCGCTCTTCCGGATGAACGTGCTGCGCGAGCTGCGCATGGCCCGCCATGCCTCGGCCGTCATCGCCCTCGGTCTCGACCCGGCCGACGCCGTGCGACACCGCACCCCGCAGATGCTCGGCATCTTCGGCTGGCCCGAGGCCGAGCTCGACGACGCCGTCGCCGACGCATGGAACGAGGCCGAGCGGCTGACGAACCTCGCGTTCGACCGCGATCTCGACACGCTCCACGACGAGCAGCGGATCGAGTTCGCAGCCCTGTGCGCCGCAGCCCTTGCGTCCAAGCACTGACCCGCCTTCCACCGCGCTGACCGGTTCGACCGAGCCGGCACCGAGCCCGAGCGGGCCGACGGGATGAATCGGGAGATCTGACGGGGTGTCAGATACTGTCGATCCGATGGATCTCCGAGAGACCCCCGAGGAAGCGGCCTTCCGCGCCGAGGCCCGAGCCTGGCTCGCCGCCAACGTCCCGACCGAGCCGCTGCCGAGCTTCGACACCGCCGAAGGCTTCGCGCTCCATCGTGAGTGGGAGGCCAAGCTCTACGAGGCGGGATGGTCGGCCGTCAGCTGGCCCGTCGAGTACGGCGGTCGCGGCCTCGACTACCTGCTCTGGCTGATCTTCGAGGAGGAGTACTGGCGCAGCGGCGCCCCCGGCCGGGTCAGCCAGAACGGCATCTTCCTGCTCGGCCCGACCATCATCGAGGTCGGTACCGAGGAGCAGAAGGCCCGCTTCCTGCCGGCGATGGCCAGTAGCAAGGAAGTCTGGGCGCAGGCGTGGAGCGAGCCCGATGCCGGAAGCGACATGGCGAGCATCCGTAGCAAGGGAACCCTCAGCGACGACGGCACCGAGTGGATCCTCAACGGTCAGAAGATCTGGGCCAGCCGCGCCGTCTGGGCCGACTGGTGCTTCGGCATTTTCCGCACCGATCCCGAGTCCAGCCGCCACAAGGGCCTGACGTTCATCCTCGTCCCGCTCGACACGCCCGGCGTCACGGTGCGTCCAATCGCCCAGCTCGACGGTGACACCGGCTTCGCCGAGATCTTCTTCGATGACGTGCATGTGCCGGTCGAGAACACCCTCGGCGGCGTCGGCCGGGGCTGGAACGTCGCGATGGCGACGGCCGGCTTCGAGCGCGGCGTCAGCCTGCGCAGCCCTGCCCGCTTCAATGTCGCCGTCGAGCGGCTGATCGAGCTCTGGGTGGCCATCGGTGACCCTGACGACGACACGATGCGCGACGCCGTGACCGACCTGTGGATGCAGGCCGAGGGCTACCGGCTGCACACCTATATGACCGTGACCAAGTTGCTCGAGGGCGGCACGGTCGGCAGCGAGAGCAGCCTCAACAAGATCTTCTGGAGCGAGATGGACCTGCGCGCCCACGAGCTCGCTCTGCAACTGCTCGGCCCCGAGGCCGAGCGGATGGACGGCCCGTTCGAGTCCTGGGTCGACGGTTTCCTGTTCAGCCTCAGTGGGCCCATCTACGCCGGGACCAACGAGGTCCAGCGCAACATCATCGCCGACCGCGTCCTCAACCTGCCGAGAGCCTGAACGACATGCAATTCAGCTTCACCACCGATCAACTCGAGTTCGCCGCCGGCCTGCGCGACATGCTCGAGCGAGAGTTCACCGCCGCCCGCTTGCGCCACGTCTGGGAGTCCGGTGACGCTCACGATCCGGCGCTCTGGTCGCGCCTGGCCGAAATGGGCGTCCTGTCGATGATGGTGCCCGAAGCCGACGGCGGCCTCGGTGGCAATTTCGTCGACACGATCCTGCTCGTCGAGGAGCTCGGCCGTGCTGCGGTCCCCGGCCCGGTCGTGGAGACGATGGCGCTCGGAGCGCTCGCGCTGTCCGGTACGAAGTGGGCACCCGGCGTCGTCGACGGCTCCACCCCGGTGACCGCTGCGCTGCTCGGCGAGCGTTATGTGCCCCACGCTGCCGTTGCGCCGCTCGTACTCGTCGCCCACGGTGGCAACGTCGAACTGCTCGAGAGCCCGATTCGCAGTGACGAGACCATCGGTGGCATCGACGGTGGACGAGGTCTGTCGACGCTGATGGACATCACCGGTGGCACGGCGCTCGACGCCGACCTCGCCGGCCTCACCGACGCCGGTGCGTTGGCGAGCGCGGCCTACCTGCTCGGCCTGTCGTCGCGGATGCTCGCCATCGCCGGCGACTACGCCCGCGATCGGCGCCAGTTCGGTCAGCCGATCGGCGCCTTCCAGGCGGTCAAGCACCTCATGGCCGATGCGTTGCTCAAGGTCGAGTTCTCCCGCCCGGCGATCTACCGCGCTGCCTGGTCGTTCGCCAACGACACACCCGATCGTGGCCGCGACGTCAGTATGGCCAAGGCGCTCGCCTCCGACGGTGCGCAGAAAGCGGCGCGCAGTGCGCTCCAGGTGCACGGCGCCATCGGCTACACGTGGGAGTGCGATCTGCAGCTCTTCATGAAGAAGGCCTGGGCGCTCATCCCGGCGTGGGGGAGTGCGCAGCATCACCGCCGCCGCGTCGCCGACGCAGTGCTCGGCCGGCGCTGACCTGCTGGTGGGCCGGCTCAGCCGATCGCGGTGCCGAAGAGCCAGCCGATGCCGTACGTGACGCCCGAGGCGAGCACGACGATTGCGAGTTGACGGCCGCCGCCGCGGGTCGGTGAGTTGCCGCTCCACCAGCTGACCAGGCCGCCGACGAAGAGGCTTGCGATCGCCGTCAGCACAACCGAGGTGACGACCGCGGCGGTGCCCTCGGTGACGAACCATGGCGCGAGCGGGATCAACGCGCCGACGGAGAACAGCGCCAGCGAGCTGACCGCGGCGGTCACCGGTGAGCCGAGCACACCTGGGTTCACGCCGAACACAGTCCGTGCGGTGAAGGAGAGGAACTTGTCCTCGTCGAGCGGCAACTCGGTGCTGGCCTTCTTGGCCGTGTCCCGGGCGAAGCCGTCCTCGACCAGCACGTCGACGAGTTGGTCGAGGACGAGGCGGGGGTTGCGACCGATCAGCCGACGCAGCTCGGCGAGCAGGCCTCCGGAGAGCTCGGCTTGGCTGCGCACAGAGACCCACTCGCCGGCGGCCATCGAGAACGCTCCGGCGATCAGGCTGGCGAACCCGGCGAGGCGCACCGACGACGGTGCAGCGTTTGCCCCGGCGATCGTGAGGATCAGGCACAGGTTGGTGACCAACCCGTCGTTCGCGCCGAGCACGCCGGCGCGGGCACCGCCGCGAGTGACCTGGTCGGCCTTACGACGCAGCGAAGCGGCGTCTGCGGCAGCGTCCTGCACGCCGCGTTCGATCGGTATCTGGGTCGGCCGACCCCGACGGGGCGTCTGAGACATCAGCTCGTCGTCGAGAGTCGGACGAGATCGGCGAGCACTTCGTCGGCGTGGGTGTCCACGTCGCTGACCGCGTACGCGCGACGGATCAGTCCCTGCGGATCGATCAGGTACGAGTAGCGCTCGGAGAAGCAGCCGTAGTGGTCGTCGCCGTGCCGCACGACTTCGTACGCGGTGCCGACGGTGTGGTCGGTGTCGCTGAGCAACGGGAACTCGAAGCCCTGCATCTCGCTGAAGGCGAGGTTGGTGGCGGTGTCGTCGAAGGATGCGCCGAGCACCACGCAGCCGGCGGCAGCGAAGTCGGCTGCCCGGTCGCGCAGGTTCTGGCCCTCGATCGTGCAACCGGGGGTCTGTGCCGCCGGGTACCACCACAGCAGCACCCACTGTCCGCGGAAGTCGGAGATGCTGACCGGCTGGCCGTGCTGGTCGGGCAGGGTAAACTCGGGGGCCGGTTGGCCAGCGGACAGCATCGTCAGCTCGCCGAGATCATCGCTGCCAGGGCGAGGCGCTGCTCGCGGGGCATGTCGGCGAGCGCTGCGCTGCCGTCGCCGACGGTGTCCTGGAACTTCTGGCGCAGACGCTTGCCCTTGGCCGAGATCCGGATGCGGCGGGCCCGGGCGTCGGTGGGATCCACGTCGCGCTGCACCAGGCCGTCGCGCTCGAGGCGTTGGACGAGCGAGGTGATGGACGACGGGTCGCACTCGTGGAGTGACGCGAGATCGCACAATCGGGTCGGCTGGTCCAGCTGCATCAGCACCCGCATCTGGGCGTGGGTGATGCCGACGGCGCGGGCCGTGGACTCCAGGTGCGCGTTGAGGCGCTCCGAGGCGGCCAGCAACAAGCCGACAGGATGATTGGAGCAAGCATCAGCCACGGCTCCAGTGTAGATGGACGATCTTCGCAGAAACGCGCCATATCCTTGGGATGTCCATGTAGTATCCTTGGGTATCCCAACCAGTTCACCCCTGAGGACCGCACTGCGAGCAAGTTCACCGACGAACCGGTGACCGATGAGCAGTTAGGCGCGATCTACGACCTGTTCCAGTGGGCACCGACATCGGCGAACACCCAGCCGTTGCGCGTCGTGATCGTGCGCAGCGAGGAGGCCAAGGCCCGCTTGCTCCCGCACATCCATCCCGGCAACCACGACGATGACGCCTGGTTCGACCGGCTGCCCCGCCTCGACTACGACGAGGTCGTGACGGCCATCTGATCGAGCTGGCGCAGCGCTGAGTCACGGCCGAGGCCCTCGACCCGGAGCACGACCTCGCTGCAGCCGATCGATCGGTAATAGTCGAGCTTGCCCGGGTCGGGGAGCACGCCGAAGGGCACGATCTCGGGTGTCCCGGTGCGCCCGGCTTCGTCCCACGCGGCTTTCAGCTGGGGGATGGCCTCACGCACGCCGGCGCCGCCGATCGGGAACCAGCCGTCGGCGTACTCTGCGACCTGGGCGAACAGCTTCGGCCCAGCGCCGCCTCCGACGAGCGTTCGCAGGCGTGGCCGCTGGACCGGTTTCGGCCAGCTCCACGACGGCGGGAAGTTCACGTACGTGCCGCTGAACGAGGCTTCATCGTTGGTCCACAGCTCGATCATCGCGAGCATGTGCTCGCGGGCCTGGGCCCGACGCGTCGTGTAGTCGACTCCGTGGTCGGCCATCTCGTCCTGGTTCCAGCCGAACCCGACGCCGAGCGTCACCCGGCCACCGGACAGCACGTCGAGCGTGGCCAGTTGCTTGGCCATGACGATGGGGTCGTGCTGGGCCACGAGCGACACGCCCGTGCCGAGGATGATCTTCTTCGTCACTGCGGCCGCCGCGCCGATCGCGATGAGGGGATCGAGCGTCCGCTTGTACTCGTCCTTGAGCTCCTCATCCCCGGTCGGCGGCGCGGTGACGCGGCTGACCGGGATGTGGGTGTGCTCGGGGAAGTAGAGCGACTCGAACCCGCGCGCCTCGGCCTCGATCGCGAGGGTGACGGGATCGATGGTGCGATCGGTGAGGAAGATCGTGACGCCGATGCGCATACGGCGGCTACTGCTTGAGCAGATCGGGGCGGGTCGCAGTCACCTGGCGGCGCATGCCTTCGCGCCAGGTGATCTCGGAATGGAAGCCGGTGCTCTGCAGCTTCTCCATGTTCGGGATGATCGCCGCGATCGTCTGGTCCGTCGGCTCATAGGTCGGGGTGAGGCCGGTCAGCCGGCCGAGCTCGTCGCACCAGTCCTCGATACCGGCCACTTCGTCGCCGCCCCAGTTGACGATGGTCGCCGGCACGGAGGCCAGCGACAGCACGTACGGGATCGAGCGGATCAGGTCGTCGGAGTGGAGCGGCGCATAGTTCGTCGGCTGGTTGGTATGGACGGTGACGGGCATGTTGTGCTCCATCATCATCAGGTGGAACGTCATCCACCCGTAGAGGTCGCCGTACGGAACGCTGAGGCGGGCGATCACGGTGGGGACGTCGAAGCGCTTGGCCGCGGCCTTGACCATGACCTCGCCGGCGATCTTGCTGATGCTGTACGTCGCCATGCCCGGCATCGGGCGGTGGCTGTCGCCGAGCGGATCGCTCTCGCGTCGGGGGTTGTGGTCGTCGGGCTCGTAGACCGCTGTCGAGGAGCAGTGCAGGAACGCTTCCGCGCCCGAGCACTTCTCCAGCAGGGCTGCAGAGCCCTCGGCGTTCGCAGCAAAGGCGATGTCGAAGTCCTGCGTCTTGGCGACGGCGAAGTGGAGGACGATGTCGATGTCACCCGGCACCTCGTCGAGGCGCTGCTTGGCGAGGTCGATGCTGATCGGACGGATGCCCGCAGCCTCGAGCGGCTCACGCTGGGCGGCGTCCTTGAGGCGCGCTGCTCCGTAGACGGTGTTGCCGTTGGCGGCGAGCGCGGCCGCGACGGGACCTGCGACCCAGCCGGTGACGCCGGTGACGAGGATGTTCTTGCCAGTGAGCTGATCCATGATCGGGTTCCCTACCAGAGCTGATCGGTGTAGGCGTCGGTGCCGAAGATGGTCTGCTGCCAGGGAGCGGTCCAGAGGTGCTTGGCGAGCCCACTGGCCTCGAGGTCGGCGCCGTACTTCGCGTAGACCTCGTCCCAGCCCTCGGTCGGGTGATGGTCGAGGAAGTGCATCTGCAAGAAACGGCGGTCGGCGTTGGCGACGCGTGGCACGTCCGGCGGTGCGTCGTCGAGGAGCGGCATCGGCGTCGCGCTGATGATCAGGTCGGGCCCGCCCTTGTTGCCGATCGCGCCCGGTGCCCAGACCTCGCGGGTCCACTTCTCGACGTCGGCCTGGGTGACTCCGTCGTTGAGCTCGCCGGCGTTGACGACGAGGCCGGCATAGTTGCGATCGAGGGCGAGCTCGGCCGACGTGCCGCGGTCGCTCGACTGGATCGACCACTGGTTGTCGTAGAGCACGGTGTGGATGTGGGTGCGCTCGGGGAACATCCGGCCCGACGCGTGGAGCATCTTGACCGTGTCGACGCTCCAGCGGTTCCAGTCGTCGTGGTGGCCGGCGAGCACCCAGTAGATGGCGAGGTAGGAACCGGTGAGTGGGTCCGGCGTCATCGGGGACTCCGCCGGGTAGCGGAGGTCCTTCAGTTCGCGGGTGGCGACGAAGCGGTCGCCGGCGAAGCTGTACTCGCCGGTGAGCACACCGCCGTAGAAGTGGTCCCGCTCGTACCAGCGGTTGTACTCGACCTCGTGGCCCTTGGTGGGCTCCACCATCGTGAACAAGATGGTGCCGAGTTTGATGACGTAATCGCGTTCCACGATGATCCCCTCCTCGCGGCAACGTGTTTCGCCGTCGAGAGGTCCACAGTAGGACTTTCTGACGTCGCGTCAGAAACCGGAGGATGTCTACAGTGCTGGCATGCCAGCGCCACTCGCCGAACAGATCGTCCCGTCGACCACTGCCGTGATCACGATGGAGTTGCAGCGCGGCGTCGTCGGCGATCTGGCGACGATGCCCGTCATCGCCGATGCGGTCGAAGCGGCCGGCGTGATCCCGGCCACAGCGGCCGTACTGGCCGCTGCTCGCGCCGCCGGTGTGACGGTCGTCCATTGCACGTTCACGCTGCAGGCCGACCGTGCCGGAACCCCCCTGAACGCACCACTGATCCAGATGCTGGTCAAGAACCCCGGCCACCTGCTGGATGGCAGCCAGGCTTCCGAGCTGGTCCCTGCGCTCGGGCCCGAGCCGGGTGACCTCGTCTCCAACCGCCACCACGGCTTCTCGCCGTTCACCGGTACGAACCTCGACGCCGTCCTGCGCGCGGCAGGCGCAACGACCGTCGTCGTCACCGGGATGTCGCTGAACCTCGGCATCCCCGGCACGGTGATCGAGGCCGTGAACCTCGGCTACCGGGTCGTGGTCGCACGCGACTGCGTTGCCGGCATGCCCGCCGAGTACGGCGAGTCGATCATCAAGAACACGCTGTCGATGGTGGCCACGATCGTCACGGGTGCGCAGATCGTCGAGACCTGGGCGAGTTGAGCCCGGGCCGCGCAGCGGGCGAGGCCGTTCGCCGTCAGTCGCACGGTGCGAGCCGGGCGATCAGGCCGGCCTTGACCGCGGACCATTCCGTGTCGAGGATCGAGTGCATCGCAGTGTCGCGCGGCTGTCCGATCTCGCCGGCGACGGCTGACGCACGGTTCTTGCGGAGGATGCCCTCCAGCGTGGCGCCGACGCGCTCGATCGCGGTGCGGCTCTGGACGTTGCGCGCGTCGGTGCAGAGGGCCAGGCGGCGAACCTCCCACTCCTCGAACGCGTTGGTCATCAGGAGCAGCTTGGCCTCGGTGTTGATCGGTGTGCG